>DASPXL010000316.1:0-2687 GCA_035637375.1 Burkholderiales bacterium | reverse complement strand
GGCCCCTTGGAGGTGGCGGGATCGCCGATCTGCTCGCAGATCGCCACCGATTCGCCGATGCGCACGAGCTTCGCGAGGTATTGGTCCACCGCGTGATACGGCACGCCCGCCATCTTGATCGGCGCGCCCCCCGACGCGCCGCGCGTGGTGAGCGTGATGTCGAGCAGCCGAGAGGCCTTGTCCGCGTCGTCGTAAAACAGCTCGTAGAAATCGCCCATGCGATAGAACAGCAGGATGTCCGGGTACTGCGCCTTGAGGCGCAGGTACTGCTGCATCATGGGCGTGTGCGCCGCGAAAGCATCGGTCGGGGCGGGCGCTTCGGGTTTCATCGGCGGTATTGTAGTAGCTGGGCCGCAGTCCCCCGATGGGCCAGGAGCCGGCCCGCCGGTCCCCACAAACCGGCAATCCGGTTCGTCTGCGCACGTTGATGGCCAAACAGACACGCGCCTGCGACTAATTACCTGCTTTAACTGGATTATCCGGTTTTCCTGACGCGGATTGTCGTGTTTGCCTGACCGACGCTCAGGGGAGCTGCGCCCACCCTCTACGATTCGAGGGTGAAATTCGGATGGGCCTCTCACCCTTGCCGGAGGCGAGGGCCAATGGATAGGACGCCGGTTCGGTTATTGTTCGTCGAGGACTCTGAGCTAGATGCAGAGCTTTCGGTGCGCGCGCTCGAACAGGGCGGGTTCGATGTTTCGTGGGCGCGCGTCCAGGACGAGGCGGATCTGAAGCAGGCTCTGCGATCTTCGAAACCGCAGGCCGTTCTTTCGGATTTCGCGATGCCGGGCTTCGACGGCATCCAGGCGCTGCGCGTGGTGCGGGAGATGACCCCGGGCGTCCCTTTCATTTTCGTTTCCGGCACGATCGGGGAGGAACGCGCCATCGATGCGATCCGGCTCGGCGCGACCGATTACGTGCTGAAAAACAACATGCGACGGCTCGGGACCGCGGTAAAGCGCGCGCTTTCCGATTCCGCCGAGCGCGAGCACATTCGTCTCGCGGAGGAGGAGCGCGCGCGGCTGGTGAAAGTCCTGGAAGCGACGAGCGATTACGTCGGCATCTCCGATCCGGCCGGGAAAATCATCTACATGAATGCTGCGGGACGAAAGCTCGCAGGAGCGCCGGAATCGGGGGATGTCGGCAAATCGGTGATCGACATCTACCCCCAATGGGCCAGCACGCGCGTCAACGGCGAAGCGCAGCCGGGCGTGCACCAGGGCCTGTGGCAGGGCGAGTCGGTTCTCCTGGGGACCGATGGAAGCGAGATCCCTGTGTCCCAGGTGATCATCGCTCACAAGGGGCCGGGCGGGGATACCCGTTTCTTTTCGACGATCGCGCGCGACATGCGCGAGCGCAAGGCCTACGAGGCGCGGCTGCAGCATTTCGCCAATTACGATTCGCTCACCAACCTGCCGAACCGCACTCTGCTTGGCGACCGTACCGCTCAGGCCATCGCGCACACCCGTCGCAGCGGCCGCCCGGCGGCTCTGCTGGTGCTCAACCTGGACCGGTTCAAGCTCGTCAACGAGAGCTGCAGCCACGGAGCGGGCGACGCGCTGCTGGAAAGCGTTGCCGACCGGCTGCGGGGGGCCGTGCGCGAGGGGGATACGATCGCGCGGCTTGGCGCGGACACCTTCGCGGTGCTTGCAGCCGATCTCGCACGCGCAGACGACGTGCTCGCCGTTGCGCGCAAGATTCACGAATCGATGCGGTCGCCCTTCGAGCTGGAAGGACGCGATCTGCGCGTTACGGTGAGCCTGGGGGCGAGCATCTACCCTCGGGACGGCGCGGAATTCGACATCCTGCTGCGCAACGCCGAAGCGGCCATGCACAAGGTCAAGGCCGGGGGCCGCAACGGCTTCCAGTTCTACGCCGCCGCCATGACGCGCGAGGCCACAGATCGGGTCGAGTTGGAGAATGACCTGCGCCTCGCGCTGGGAAGAAACGAGCTGGAAGTCCACTACCAGCCCCAGGTCGACCTCTCCGGCGGGCGCGCTGTCGGGGTGGAGGCCTTGATCCGCTGGCGGCACCGCGAGCGCGGGTGGATTTCTCCTCTGCAGTTCATCCTGGTCGCGGAGGACTGCGATCTCATCCATCCACTCGGTGAATTCGTGCTCGTTCGAGGATGCCGCCAGATCGAAGCCTGGGACAAAGCCGGGCTCGCCGGGCTCAGGCTCGCCGTGAACGTTTCGGCGCAGCAATTCCGCAGCCCGGACTTCCTCGAAGCCGTTACCCGGGCTTTGCGGGCGACGGGGCTCGAGCCGAGCCGGCTCGAGCTGGAGCTTACCGAGAGCGTGCTCGTCGACAATCGCGACGAGGCGATCCTGATCCTCAAGCGCTTGAAGGCCCTCGGCGTGCAGATCGCGGTGGACGACTTCGGCACGGGCTATTCGAGCTTGAGCTATCTCTCGCGACTGCCGATCGACTGCCTCAAGATCGACCGCTCGTTCGTCAGCCGGGTCCAGGAGCGCGGCCGCGACGCGGCGATCGCGCAGGCGGTGATCACGCTCGCGCACTCGCTGGGACTGCGCGTGGTCGCGGAGGGAGTCGAAACGGACGATCAGCGGGAGTTCCTGCGTTCGCACGCCTGCGATCTGGGGCAGGGCTACCTCTTTTCGCGTCCCGTGCGTCCCGATGCGATCGCGCGGCTTGTCGCGGCCGGTTAGGATCGCTGGCGTCAAATC
>DASPXL010000315.1:0-3559 GCA_035637375.1 Burkholderiales bacterium | reverse complement strand
TTGATGAGGACCGAATTGGCGATGCCGAGCTGGATTCCCTCGCGCAGGATCTTGGTGTTGGTGACGAAGACGTCGTCGCCGACGAGCTGCACTTTCTTTCCGAGCCGCTCGGTGAGCGCGCGCCAGCCGTCCCAGTCCGATTCCGCCATGCCGTCCTCGATGCTGACGATCGGGTACTTGTCCACCCAGCCCGCGAGGAGATCGCCGAGCTGCGCCGACCCGAGCTTGTGCTTTTTCGAATCGAGCAGATACTTTCCGTCCTCGTAGAACCCGGAGCTGGCGCAATCGAGCGCGAGCGCGACGTTCGTTCCGGCGTGATACCCGGCGCGCTCGATCGCCTCGAGCACCAGCTGCAGGGCCGCTTCGTTGTTCGGCAGGCTCGGGGCGAACCCGCCCTCGTCGCCGACGGTCGTCGACAGGCGCTTGCTCTCGAGAAGGCCCTTGAGGGCGTGAAACACCTCGGCGCCGCAGCGCAGCGCCTCGCGAAAGCTCGCCGCGCCGACCGGAACGATCATGAACTCCTGGATGTCGAGGTTATTGCTCGCGTGAGCGCCGCCGTTGATCACGTTCATCATCGGCACCGGCATCTGCATGCCGCCGGAGCCGCCGAAGTAGCGGTACAGGGGCAATCCGGACTCCTCGGCAGCCGCCTTGGCCACCGCCATCGAGACCGCGAGGATCGCGTTGGCGCCGAGCCGCGACTTGTTCTCGGTGCCGTCGAGCTCGATCAGCGTCTTGTCGATGAAGCTCTGCTCCTGCGCGTCCAGGCCCATGATCGCCTCGGAGATCTCGGTGTTGACGTGCTCGACGGCCCTCAGCACGCCCTTGCCCGCGTAGCGGGCCTTGTCCTTGTCGCGGAGCTCCAGCGCCTCTCGGCTGCCGGTCGACGCTCCCGAGGGCACGGCGGCGCGGCCCATCACGCCCGATTCGATCAGCACGTCCGCCTCCACGGTCGGGTTGCCCCGCGAGTCGAGAATCTCCCTTGCGACGACGTCCACGATCGAGCTCATTTACCCGCCCTTCTTGTGCGTCTTGAGTTTTTGCTCGGCGAACCCGCCCCGCTTGACGAGCGCATCGAGCTCTTTGAGCGTGCTCAACAGGTCTTTCATGCGATCGAGCGGCCAGGCGTTCGGGCCGTCGGAAGGCGCCTTGTCCGGATCCGGATGGGTTTCCATGAAAATCCCGGCGATTCCGCTCGCCACCGCGGCGCGGGCAAGCACCGGAACGAATTCGCGCTGGCCGCCCGAGGACGTTCCCTGCCCGCCCGGGAGCTGCACCGAGTGCGTCGCGTCGAACACCACCGGGCAGCCGGTCTCGCGCATGATCGCGAGCGAGCGCATGTCCGACACGAGGTTGTTGTAGCCGAACGAGGCGCCGCGCTCGCACACGAGGATGTTGTCCCTTCCGCTCGCCTCGCGCGCTTTCTCCACCACGTTCTTCATTTCGGCGGGTGACAGAAACTGGCCTTTCTTGATGTTGACCGGCCTGCCCGCGGCGGCGACGGCGTGAATGAAATCGGTCTGGCGGCACAGAAACGCCGGGGTCTGAAGCACGTCGACCACGCCTGCGACTTCGGCGACGTCTTCCTTCTCGTGGACGTCGGTCAAAACCGGCACACCGACTTTTTTCCTGACTTCCGAGAGGATCTCGAGGCCCTTGTCCATGCCCAGTCCGCGAAACGATTTGCCCGAGCTGCGGTTGGCCTTGTCGTAGGAGGATTTGTAGATGAACGGGATTCCGATCTGTCCGGAAATCTCCTTCAGGGAAGCCGCAGTATCGAGCGCAAACTGGCGCGATTCGACGACGCAGGGGCCGGCGATCAGAAACAGCGGGTTGTCGAGACCGGCGTCAAAACCACAGAGCTTCATGCCGCGATGGCAGTTTTCGTCCTGCTGACCTGGTATTGCAGGGCGGCTTCGACGAAAGCCGTGAACAGCGGATGGCCGGCGCGCGGGGTCGACGTAAACTCCGGATGAAACTGGCAGCCGATCAGCCAGGGATGCGAAGGCAGCTCGATCGTTTCGCACAGCTGCTCGCGCTGGGTGACCCCCGATACGCGCAAGCCCTTGTCCTTCAATCGCTGCACGTACTGGTTATTGACCTCGTAGCGGTGGCGGTGGCGCTCGTTGATCACGTCCGCGCCGTAGACCTTGCGCGCAAGGCTCCCGGATTCGAGCGCCGCGCCTTGAGCGCCCAGGCGCATCGTCCCGCCGAGGTCCGACTTCTCGTCGCGGCGCTCGATCCGGCCGTCGCGGTCCTGCCACTCGGTCACGAGCGCGATCACGGGGTGCGGCGTGTCGCGGTCGAATTCGGTCGAGTTCGCGCCCGCGAGGCCGACGACGTTGCGCGCGAACTCGATCACCGCGAGCTGCATGCCCAGGCAGATTCCGAGATACGGGACCTTGTTCTCGCGCGCGAACTGGATCGCTTTCATCATGCCTTCGACCCCGCGCTTGCCGAAGCCGCCCGGAACGAGTATCGCGTCCACCCCTTTCAACAGCGCGCCGGCGCCTTCCTTCTCGATCGCCTCCGAGTCCACGTAGCGGATATTCACTTTGCTGCGCGCGTGGATCCCCGCGTGGACCAGCGCCTCGTTGAGCGACTTGTAGGAATCGGCGAGATCGACGTACTTGCCGACCATCGCGATGGCGATCTCGTGCTGGGGGTGTTCGAGCGCCTCCACCAGCTTCTTCCAGGCCCTGAGATCGGCGGGCTTGGCGATGATGGCGAGCTTGTGGCAGACGATCTCGTCGAGCATCTGCTGGTGCAGCATCCAGGGAATCCTGTAGATCGAATCCGCGTCCCACACCGAGATCACGGCGTTCGCCTGGACGTTGGTGAACAGCGCGATCTTCTTCTTCTCCTCGTCGGGGATCGGCCGGTCGGAGCGGCACAGCAGCGCATCGGGCTGGATCCCGATCCCGCGCAGCTCCTTCACCGAGTGCTGCGTGGGCTTGGTCTTGATCTCGCCCGCGCTCTTGATGAAAGGCACGAGCGTCAGATGGACGTAGCAGGTGTTGTGCGCGCCCAGCTCCAGGCCCATCTGCCGCACCGCTTCGAGGAACGGCAGCGACTCGATGTCGCCCACGGTGCCGCCGATCTCAACGATCGCCACTTCCGCGTCGCCCGCGCCGCGCGCGATGTACGATTTGATTTCGTCGGTGACGTGCGGGATCACCTGCACCGTGCGCCCGAGGTAGTCCCCGCGGCGTTCCTTCCTGATCACCGAGTCGTAGATCTGGCCGGTGGTGAAATTGTTGTTCCGGTGCATCCTCGCCGACTGGAAGCGCTCGTAGTGGCCGAGGTCGAGGTCGGTCTCGGCGCCGTCCTCGGTGACGAACACCTCCCCGTGCTGGAAAGGGCTCATCGTGCCGGGATCGACGTTGATGTACGGGTCGAGCTTGAGGAGGGTGACCTTGATGCCGCGCGATTCGAGGATCGCGGCGAGAGACGCGGCGGCGATCCCCTTCCCCAGAGAGGAAACCACTCCGCCCGACACGAACACATACTTGGCCATCTGGGAACGGGGAGATGGGATGGACGATGATACATGAATTCA
>DASPXL010000314.1:0-8552 GCA_035637375.1 Burkholderiales bacterium | reverse complement strand
GGCGCGATCGATTCGGGGAAGACGATGCCGCGCTCGTCGTGGCTTTGCTCGATCGCGGCGCCGACGATGCGCGTGATGCCGATGCCATAGCAGCCCATCTCGAAGGGACGGCTGTCGCCGCCCTCGTCGAGGAACGTCGCCTTCATCGCCTCGGAGTATTGGGTGCGCAACTGGAAGATTTGGCCGACCTCGATGCCGCGCTGGATTTCGAGGGTGCCCCTGCCGTCGGGGCTCGCGTCGCCGGCGACGACCTTGCGCAGATCGGCGAGCTGGGCGGGCTCGGGGCAGTCGCGCCCGAAGTTGACGCCGGTCAGGTGAAATCCTTCCTCGTTCGCGCCGCAGACGAAATCGCTCATCGTGGCTACGGTGCGGTCCGCGAGGACTTTGATTTCCGGGCGTATGCCCACCGGGCCGATATAGCCGGGTTTGCAGCCCAGATGCCGCTCGATTTCGGCGTCGCTCGCGAAGCGGAACGGATCGAAGTGTGCGATCTTCCGGACCTTGATTTCGTTCAGCGCATGGTCGCCTCGCAGAAGCAGAAGGGAAAATTCGCCGTCGTGCATGACCGCGATCGCCTTGACCGTCCTCTCAAGCGGCAAGCCGAGCAGCTCGGCCACGTCTTCACAGCGGGTCTTCCCGGGAGTCGGGACTTTCTTCATCGCCTGCGCGGGCGCTCGCCGCGGCGTTTTCGGCGCGACGGCCTCGGCAAGCTCGACGTTCGCGGCGTAATCGGACTGCGGGCAATACGCGATCGCATCCTCCCCGGATTCTGCGAGGACGTGGAACTCCTGCGAGTCCGTGCCGCCGATGGCGCCGGGGTCTGCTGCGACGGCGCGGAATTTCAGCCCCAGGCGGGTGAAGATGCGCGTGTACGTGTCGTACATGTTCCGGTATTCGCGTTGCAGGTCGGCGTAATCGGCGTGAAAGGAGTAGCCGTCCTTCATGGTGAACTCGCGCCCGCGCATGACTCCGAAGCGCGGCCGGATCTCGTCGCGGAACTTGGTCTGGATCTGATAAAAATGGACCGGCAGCTGCCGGTAGCTGCGAATGTCGCGGCGCGCGATATCGGTAACCACTTCCTCGTGCGTTGGCCCGACGCAGAAGTCGCGTTCATGGCGGTCCTTGAGGCGCAGCAGCTCCGGCCCGTACTTGTGCCAGCGCCCCGATTCCTGCCAAAGCTCCGCCGGCTGCACCGCGGGCATGAACAGCTCGATCGCCCCGGCGCGGTTCATCTCCTCGCGCACGATCGCCTCGACCTTGCGCACCACCCGCAGCCCGAGCGGCATCCAGGTGTAAATGCCGCCGGCGAGCCTGCGGATAAGGCCCGCGCGAACCATCAGCTTGTGGCTGACGAGCTCCGCGTCGGCGGGAGCTTCCTTGAGCGTCGCAAGGAAATACCGGGAAGCGCGCATAGCAGGGAGGCGAGAGAGGACGCGACATTCTACTTGAACTCGCGAGCTTCGCAGTCGGGGCGCGGCTCACGCCTTCTAATCGCGCGCGATTTGTGAAAGAATGGGCGTGGACGGATTTTTGCTGGATTGTGTATGCTCGATCGAGACGGCTATCGGCCGAACGTCGGCATCATTCTCTGCAACTGGCGCAACGAGGTTTTCTGGGGCAAGCGCGTCAAGGAACACTCCTGGCAGTTCCCGCAGGGCGGGATCAAGGTCGGGGAAACGCCGGTGCAGGCGATGTACCGCGAGCTGCGGGAAGAGGTGGGCCTGTTGCCCTCCCATGTGAAAATCCTGGGACGGACGCGCAACTGGCTCCGCTACGAGGTGCCCGCCCGGTGGCTCAAGCGGGACTGGCGCGGCAACTACCGCGGCCAGAAGCAGATCTGGTTCCTGCTGAGGCTGGTCGGTCGCGACTGCGATGTTCACCTGCGGGCTTCAGAGAAACCGGAATTCGACGCCTGGCGCTGGAACGACTACTGGGTGCCTCTCGACTCGGTAATCGATTTCAAACGCGACGTCTATCAGCAGGCGCTCAGCGAGCTGGCGCGCTATCTGCTGCGCGGCCAGCGCCGCAAATCCCTTCCGGCGGAAACCGCATCGCGCTGATTGCCGGGCACGACGCTTTTGGAGACGAGGCCGTCATGACGCTCGACTCGCCTGCGCTTTCGGTGGCGCTCGGGCATTGATCACTGGAAGCGCTTGACATTCGGGCTGGGCGAAAGTTACACTAGGTCTATTCATTAGAGTAAGTCTAATTACAGCTCGACAAGGAGACGTCAATGCAACTCAAAGGCTCAAAGACCCACGGCAATCTCAAGGCGGCATTCGCAGGCGAGTCACAGGCGAACCGCCGTTATCTTTATTTTGCGGCGAAGGCCGACGTCGAGGGCCAAAACGACGTCGCCGCGGTATTCCGGTCCACCGCCGAAGGCGAAACCGGTCATGCGCACGGACACCTCGAATACCTGGAGCAATGCGGCGATCCGGCGACCGATCTTCCGTTCGGCGGCACGCGCTTGAACCTGAAGGCGGCCATAGCCGGAGAGACGCACGAATACACCGACATGTATCCCGGCATGGCGAAGGCCGCGCGCCAGGAAGGCTTCGCCGAGATCGGCGACTGGTTCGAGACGCTCGCCAAAGCGGAGCGCTCGCACGCCAACCGCTTCCAGAAGGCTCTCGACGCGCTCGCTGACTAGGCGGTTAATCCGGACGCCGCCGGCGCCGGATTAACTCCGCGAGTTGGAGAGGGCCGTTCGGCCCCTCAACTCGCGGGGGTGATGCGTACGTTCTCCCCATGACCATTCGTGAAGGCAGCCTGGAAGCCCCGACCCGCCATCCGGTGGCGTGGCGCCTGCCGGATTTCTACGACGAAGTGAAACTGTTCGCCGAGCTCGAGCGCATATTCGGCATCTGTCACGGCTGCCGGCGCTGCGTCAACCTGTGCACGGCGTTTCCGACGCTCTTCGATCTCGTGGACGCGAGCGCGACTCTCGAGGTCGACGGCGTGGAGAAGTCGCAGTTCTGGAAGGTCGTCGACCAGTGCTACCTCTGCGACATGTGCTACATGACGAAATGCCCGTACGTGCCGCCGCATCCCTGGAACGTGGATTTCCCGCACCTGATGCTGCGCGCCAAGGCAGTCAAGTTCAGGAAAGGGGAGGTGAAGCTGCGAGACCGGCTGCTTTCCTCCACCGACGCCATCGGCAAGCTCGCCGCCATCCCTGTCGTGGCGCAGGTCGTGAACGCGGTCAACCGCAATGCCGCCGCGCGCTCGCTCATGGAAAGGGCGATCGGGGTTCACCGGGAACGCAAGTTGCCGTCCTACAGCCCCGGCACGTTTCGCGGACGGGCCGTCGCGAGCCGAGCCCACAAGGCTCGCAACGGTGAGCTCACGCCGGGGAAAGTCGCGGTATTTTCGACCTGCTACGTGAATTACAACGAGCCGGGCATCGGTCACGATCTTCTCGCGGTTCTCGATCACAACGAGATTCCCTACGTGGTTGTGGAGAAAGAGGCCTGTTGCGGCATGCCCAAGCTCGAGCTCGGCGATCTCGAGGGCGTCGAGCGACTGAAGGCGGTGAACGTTCCGCGACTCGTCAAGCTCGCGCGCGAAGGCTACGCCATTCTTACCGCGGTGCCGTCGTGCACCCTGATGTTCAAAAGCGAGCTGCCGCTGCTGTTTCCCGACGATGCCGAAGTCAAGGCGGTAAGCGAGGCGATGTTCGACCCGTTCGAGTACTTTGTCCTGCGCAAGCGCGACGGGCTGCTCAAGACCGACTTCAAGAAACCGCTTGGCAAGGTGTCCTACCATATTCCGTGCCATTCGCGCGTGCAGAACATGGGGCAGAAGACCCGTGAAACGCTGCAATTCGTGCCGGGGACCACGCTGAACACCGTGGAGCGCTGCTCCGGCCACGACGGAACCTGGGGCGTCAAATCCGAGTACTACGAAAACTCCATGAAGATCGGGCGGCCGGTGTTCCGGCAGATGGCCGGTAACGAGCCCGACTACGTCAGCTCGGACTGCCCGATCGCCGCCCGCCACATAGAGCAGGGCATGGGCGAAAGCCGGGCAAAAAAGGCGCATCCCTTGTCGCTGCTGCGCATTGCCTACGGAATTTGAGCCTACCCCGGATAACGATGAGAGCCATGCCCCGGATCGACCGCGCAAGCCTGATGACGCTTGAAGCCTACGCTCGCGAGCGCCCGCAATTCCGGGCGAAGGTAATGGCCCACAAGAAGGACCGCACGGTTCAGCTCGGCGAGCATCTCAAGCTCATTTTCGAAGACGAGCTCACCATACGTTACCAAGTACAGGAGATGCTGCGCGTCGAGCGGATCTTCGAGGAAGAAGGCATCCGGGAAGAGCTCGATGCCTACAACCCGCTGGTTCCGGACGGCCGTAATCTGAAGGCGACGATGATGCTCGAGTTTCCCGATCCCGACGAGCGCCGAAAGTGGCTCGAGGACCTGATAGGGGTCGAAGACAAGGTGTGGATACAGGTGGCCGGGTACGAGCGAGTCTGGGCCATTGCCGACGAGGATCTCGAGCGGGAAAACGAGGAGAAGACCTCGTCGGTACATTTCCTTCGCTTCGAGCTTACCGACGACATGGCGCAAGCGCTCAAGAAAGGTACGGGGCTGGCGATCGGGGTCGATCACCCGCGCTACGCGGTGACGCTCGAGACGCCGCCCGCCGTACGAAACGCTCTGGCGCTGGACCTGGTTTGAGGCCCTTCCGCGGCTCTTCCGCTCTCATTCTGCTGTCGGCGCTGGTTGCCTGCGCCCGGCCGTTGCTTGGTGGTAGCTAGATCGGCTTACCGCTGCAGCAGCACTAAATTGTGGCTTCGGCCGCCCCGCGTCGCGGACGATGCCGCGACTTTGGGGCTTAACTTGCTCGGCAAGTCAGCCTGCGCCGCAACCTTGTCCTGCTAGAGCAGAACAAGGTTGTCGCGGTGGATGAGTTCAGGTTCGTCGATGTAGCCGAGCACGGTCTCGATCTCGCTTGACGCGCGCCCGGCAATGCGGCGTGACTCCTGCGCGCTGTAGTTCACCAATCCCCGTGCGACCTCGACGCCGTCGGGAGAGATGCAAGCGACAACCGCGCCGCGCTCGAACTCCCCTTCGATGCCTTTGACGCCGATCGGCAGGAGGCTTTTGCCTCCCGAGCGCAACGCCTTAGTCGCCCCCGCGTCGATGCTGATCCGTCCGGCAACCTGCAGGTGATCGGCGAGCCACTGCTTGCGCGCCGCCAGCGGTGTGGTTTTCGCCGAGAGCAGGGTACCTATGGCTTCTCCGCCGGCAAGCCTGACCAGAACATCGGGCTCGTGCCCGGAAGCGATCACCGTTTGGGCGCCCGAGCGCGCGGCGCGCTTGGCCGCGAGCACTTTGGTGAGCATGCCGCCCTTGGCGATACTGGAACCGGTCCCCCCTGCCATCTCTTCGAGCCTTGCCTCCCCGGCCTGCGCTCCTTGTATCAGCGTTGCCTGGGGATTGCGCCGCGGATCGTCCGTGTAAAGCCCTTGCTGGTCGGTCAGGATGATCAGGCAGTCGGCTTCGACGAGATTGGTCACCAGCGCGCCGAGCGTGTCGTTGTCGCCGAACCGGATCTCCTCGGTGACGACGGTGTCGTTCTCATTGATGACCGGAATGATCCCCAACCCGAGCAGCGTCAGCAAAGTGGAACGGGCGTTGAGATAGCGCTGCCGGTCGGCGAGATCGGCGTGCGTGAGCAGCACCTGCGCCGTGCGCAGTCCGTGCTGGCGGAAGCACGATTCGTAGACCTGCACGAGTCCCATCTGCCCGACCGCGGCGGCGGCTTGCAACTGGGGCATGGCGTGCGGGCGCTTGGTCCAGCCGAGGCGCTGCATCCCTTCGGCAATGGCGCCGCTCGATACCAGCACGACTTCTTTGCCGGCCGCGCGCAATCTGGCAATTTGGGCTGCCCAGCGCGCGATCGCCGAGGCGTCCAGCCCGGCGCCCCGGTCTGTCACCAGGGAGCTGCCGACCTTGACGACCAAACGCTTTGCTTCCTTCATGCCGCCTTTCCGGTTTCCAGAAACTTCATCACCGCGAAACTGAGTTCGCGGCAACCTTCGCCGGTGAGCGCGGAGATGCAAAAGCTGGGGGCCCGCCAGCGCAAGCCGCGGGCAAACTTGGCGGCCACCGCCTCGCGCTCCGCAGCGGGGAGCATATCCATTTTGTTCAGCACCAGCCAGCGCGGCTTGCGGTGCAAGGCCGGATCGAATTTCCTCAACTCGGCCGCGATGGCGCGAGCGTCCCGTACCGGATCGGCGCCGTCGTCAACCGGCGCCGCATCGACGATATGCAAGAGCAGCCGCGTCCGCGCGAGATGCCTGAGAAACTGGTGCCCCAGCCCCGCTCCCTCGGCCGCTCCTTCGATGAGTCCGGGGATGTCGGCGACCACGAAACTGCGGTCGACTCCTACCCGCACCACTCCGAGGTGCGGATGCAAAGTGGTAAACGGGTAGTCGGCGACCTTGGGGCGCGCGGCGGAAATGGCGCGAATGAAAGTGGATTTTCCGGCATTGGGCAGACCGAGCAATCCGACGTCGGCAAGCACTTTCAGCTCGAGCTTGAGCGTGCGATGCTCCCCGGGCACGCCGGGGGTCGCCTTTCGAGGCGTGCGATTGGTGCTCGATTTGAAATTGACGTTGCCTAGCCCCCCCTTGCCGCCCCGCGCAAGCAACGCGACCTGCTCGTGTGCGGCCAGATCGGCGACTGTTTCTCCGGTTTGCGCGTCCGTGATCACCGTGCCCACAGGCATGCGCAGCACCACATCATCGGCGCTTTTCCCGCTGCATTGGGCGCCACGCCCGTGCCCGCCGTCCCGCGCACGGTGAATGCGCGCGAAGCGATATTCGACGAGGGTGTTGATGTTTCGATCGGCGAGCGCATAGATGCCGCCGCCGCCGCCGCCGTCTCCCCCGTCGGGTCCGCCGCGCGGCACGTTCTTCTCGCGCCTGAAGCTCACAACGCCGTCACCGCCCTTGCCGGCGTGGATCTCGATGCGCGCTTCGTCGATGAATTTCATGGAGAGCGAGGCCGTGGAAATAAAAAAGCCCTATCGCGCGGATAGGGCTTTTGCGGGGGTGACAATTCTATTAAGCCGGAACCACGCTGACGGTTTGTTTGCGGTCCGGTCCCTTGAACTTGAACTGAATCTTGCCGCTGACCTTTGCGAACAAGGTATGGTCCTTGCCGATGCCGACATTGTCTCCGGGATGAACGCGAGTGCCGCGCTGGCGAACGATGATGCTGCCTGCGGCCACGATTTGCCCGCCGTAGCGCTTCACCCCGAGTCGCTTTGACTGGGAATCGCGGCCATTGCGGGAACTGCCGCCCGCTTTCTTGTGTGCCATGGTTGTCCTTGCTCTCCGACGCGGCGCTCAGGTTTCCGTGATCCCGGTGATCTGGATCTCAGTGTAGCCCTGCCGATGGCCGCGGTGTCTCTTGGAATTCTTGCGCCTGCGCAGCTTGAACGTCATCGCTTTTTCGCCTAGCCCGTGAGATATGATCTTCGCCTTGACCGATGCCCCTTTTACCACGGGGGTTCCGACCTTGAGGGCCGCACCGTCACTGACGAGGAGCACCTCGTCGAGCATGAGCTCGCCGCCCACGGCGACGGGAAGCTTTTCGATCCTCAGTTTTTCCCCGGCGGAAACGCGGTACTGTTTGCCTCCGGTTCTGATCACCGCGTACATGCCGATCTCCGAATCGCTCTGGAAAAAGACGAAATTATACATACCTTTAGCGGGTATGGTCAAAGAAATTATGCTATGCTGATCTCCCGCCGCCAAGTCGATTCCGCAGTGCGATAGTCCCCTTTGCAGCCCGAACTTCTCCGCAACCTCATCGCCGCGGACATGCTCGCCGTCGATGCCATGATCCGGCGCCGGCTCGAGTCCGATGTCGTGCTCGTCCGCCAGATCGCGGAATACATCATCGCCGGAGGCGGCAAGCGGCTGCGCCCCGCGCTGGTTTTCCTTGCCGCCGGGGCGACCGGCTATTGCGGCGAGCACCATGTCGAGCTCGCCGCCGTCGTAGAGTTCATTCATACGGCGACGCTGCTGCACGATGATGTCGTCGACGAGTCCGAGCTGCGGCGCGGCCGCAGGACGGCCAATGCCGAGTTTGGAAACGCGGCGAGCGTGCTCGTCGGAGACTTCCTGTACTCGCGCGCCTTCCAGATGATGGTCGCCGTGCGAAGCATGCGCGTCATGGCGGTGCTCGCGGACGCGACCAACGCGATCGCCGAGGGCGAGGTGCTGCAACTGTTGAATGCCCACAATTTCGCGGTGAGCGAGGCGGCCTACCTCGAGGTCATCCGGCGTAAGACCGCAAAACTCTTCGAAGCGGCGGCGCAACTGGGCGCCATACTCGGCGAGGCGAGCGCCGAGCTCGAGCAGGGCCTCGCGCGCTACGGCATGCACCTGGGGACGGCATTCCAGCTGATCGACGACGTGCTGGACTATTCCGGCGACGCCGCGCATACCGGCAAGAACCTGGGCGACGACCTGAGAGAGGGCAAACCGACATTGCCCCTGATCCACGTGATGCAGCGCGGATCGCCCG
>DASPXL010000313.1:0-1721 GCA_035637375.1 Burkholderiales bacterium | reverse complement strand
GACCACGCGTGCATGGAATCCCTCAACGGTCCGATCGATCGCGAGTCCCGATTCGTCGAAGCCCCGGTAGCGCAGCCGCTTGAAGCGCGGCACGACGCCGCGCATGCCGGGCACCGACAGGCAGCCTTCCCAGTCCTCTTCTATCTCCTCACCGATCGGCGCGATGACAGGATTGATTAGCACCGTATCCGGGACTTCCTCCGCATCGGGATAGCGAGGGTTGCGCGTCACCCCGAAAATCACCACCCGCAGCGGCACGCCGATCTGCGGGGCTGCGAGTCCCGCCCCGTTCAGGTGCGCCATGGTGTCGCGCATGTCGGCGACGAGCTCGTACAGTTGCGGCGTGCCGAACGCCTCCACCGGCCGCGATTTCTCGAGCAGCCGCGGATCGCCCATTTTCAGGACTTCGCGGATCATGCTGCGACGAAAGCCTCGATGATCTTTCGCACCCGGCCCATTGCGTCTTTCAGCACCTCTTCGATTTTTTGCAGCGCAACGCCGCGGGCGCTCGTGCCCCGGCCGGCGGCATGGTTGACCACCACCGCGACCGCCGCGTAGCCGAGCTCGATCTCGCGCGCGAGCGCCGCCTCGGGCATTCCGGTCATGCCGACGATCTCCGCTCCATCCCGCTCCAGGCGGTCGATTTCCGCGGCGGTCTCCAGCCTCGGCCCCTGCGTCGCGGCGTAGATTGCGCCGTCGAGGACGGTTTCGCCACAGGCTCTTGCGGCCGCGAGAAGCTTTTCTCGCAATCCCGCGGTGTAGGGCTCGGTGAAGTCGATGTGCTTTACCGGCGCGTCGTTTTCAAAAAAAGTGCTTATCCGTCCCCAAGTGTAGTCGACGATCTGATGGGGGACGACGATCTTTCCCGGGCCGAGGTCCGCGCGGATGCCCCCGACCGATACGACCGAGACGATCTCGGTGGCACCCTGTTCCTTGAGCGCCCAGAGGTTGGCGCGGTAATTCACCCGGTGCGGCGGAATGGTGTGGCCATCGCCGTGACGCGCGAGAAACACCACCGGCACGCCGCGGATCGCGCCGAAAGTGAGAGGCCCGGAAGGCTCGCCGTAGGGGGTGCGTACGACCTGGCGACGCGACACGTCCAGATTGGCGAGCCGGGTCAGCCCGGTGCCGCCGATAATTGCGAGCATGCGTTCAGGAGCCCTTTACGGCGTAGATCCCGGGAAGGTTGCGCCAGGCGCCGGACACGTCCATTCCGCAGCCGAACACGTACCGGTTAGGCAGTCTCAGCCCGATGAAATCGGGGACGATCGGTTTCTTGCGGCCGATGTCCTTGTCGGTGAGCACGGCGCTGTAGAAAGCCGCCGCGCCGAGCGAGCGCACGCGGTCCCGGATCGCGGCGAGCGTTTGGCCCCCGTCCAGGATGTCGTCGAGCACCAGAACGCTGCGGCCCTTCACGTCTTCGGGAGGCTCGACCTTCCAGACGAGCTTTCCGCCCGAGGTGGCATCGCCGTAGCGCGATGCGTAGATAGTGTCGAGCTCGAGCGGGAAACGCAGCTGAGGCAGGAGATGGCCGGCGAAGAAAATCGACCCGCCCATGACCGCGAGCACGAGCGGATAACGCTCCTTGAGGCTCGACGTAATCTCCGAGGCAAGGCGCGCGATCGCGGCGCGCACTTCGGCTTCGTCGCACAACAGCTCCGCGCTCTCCAGGATTTTCCAGGCCTCGTCGGGTGCCATGGGGCGAGGAGTATATGCGTCCC
>DASPXL010000312.1:0-2410 GCA_035637375.1 Burkholderiales bacterium | reverse complement strand
TCGAGTGACAATGCGTGTCTCGACCGCCGGAGGACTTCGGCGAAAATGACAAAAATGTAATCGAACGGTCAGTTCTATCGTCCCTGCAGCGCGCGCGAGGATTCTTCGATCGGGTCGGGCCTGGGTCTCGCGATCGTCAAGTCGATCGCGGAGCTGCACGGCGGCAGGGTCGGCGTGAGGAGCGAGCCGGGGCTGCAGACGACGTTCACTCTCAGCTTTCCGGCGGCGAGCCGAAGCTAGCTCGAGTGCCGCGCGGGATATCTCTCTCTGTCCTCGGAACGACTCTACTCGCGAAGCTCGTTGCGTAGCCGGTAAGCCTTGTCCAGGCGGGCGCGCGCGGCGTCGACTTCGGCCGCCATGGCGCGCTGCCGCTCGAAGTAAGCCGGACCGAGGCGGGTGCGTCCGCCGACATTGCGCAGGCGCTCGCCGGGAAGAGGTTCGACCGCCCGCTGCTGCCGCTCCTCCGTGTCCCGGAGAGCCTGCTCCGCCGCCTTGATCTCGGCGACGGCCGCCTCAAGCGCCTGCGCCCGCGAGCTCTCCGCGGCGAAGACCGGAGCGAGTGCGAAGCCTAGCGCTGCCGCGAGCGCGAGTATGCCTTTGATCAGGGTCATGAAATCCTTCCGTCTCGGGCGAATATCCCATTTGATCCGGCAGTCGGAAAAGAGTTTTTGATCCCGGTCAAACTGCGGCGTTCGCACTGGAGGAGCTGGGGTAAAATTTGCGTGTCGCACAATGGTACTCAACGCAAGTTGCGCGGCGTGCAAATGCCGAATCCCGCCTTCGTCCACCTCCGGCTCCACAGCGAGTTCTCGATCACCGACGGGATCGTTCGCATCGACGAGGTGGTGGAGCGGGCTGCGGCCGACGGCATGCCGGCTCTGGCGATCACCGACCTCGCCAACGTCTTCGGCATGGTCAAGTTCTACAAGGCCGCGCGCGCCGCAGGGGTGAAGCCCGTCGTCGGCTGCGACGTCTGGATCACGAACGAGTCCGAGCGCGACAAGCCGCACCGGCTGCTGTTGCTCGCGCAGTCGCACAAGGGCTATCTCAGGCTTTCGGAGCTGCTCACGCGCGCCTGGCTCGAGAACCAGCACCGCGGACGCGCCGAGCTGAAGAAGAGCTGGTTCGGCGAAGGCGCCGAGGGACTGATCGCGCTCTCGGGAGCGACGCAGGGCGATGTCGGGGCCGCGCTACTCCAGGATCACCGGGAGCTGGCGATGCGGCTCGTACGAGAATGGGCCCGTCTGTTTCCCGGCAGGTTCTATCTCGAGCTCCAGCGCTCGGGCGCCCCGCAGACGGAGAACTACGTCGAGGCAGCAGTGCGGCTCGCCGGTGAGTGCTCGCTCCCGGTGGTCGCGACGCACCCGGTGCAGTTTCTGCGGCCGGAGGACTTCACCGCGCACGAAGCCCGGGTGTGCATCGCCGAAGGCTACGTGCTCGGCGACCGGCGCCGCCCGCGCGCCTTTACCCCGAAGAGCTATTTCCTGTCGCAGGCCGAGATGGCGGAGCTCTTCGCCGATCTGCCCGAGGCGCTCGCCAACTCGGTCGAAATCGCGCGCCGCTGCAATCTCGCGCTCGAGCTCGGGAAAAGCCGGCTGCCGAAGTTTCCGACGCCCGGGGACGTCAGCCTCGAGGACTACCTGATGCAGACGGCGGGTCAGGGCCTGGAGCGACGGCTCGCCATGCTTTATCCCGAGGCGGCGCGGCGGGAAAAAGAAGAGCCGCGCTACCGGCAGCGCCTCGAGCTCGAGGCGAAAACCATCATCCAGATGGGTTTTGCCGGCTACTTCCTCATCGTAGCCGACTTCATCAACTGGGCAAAATCGAACGGCGTGCCGGTCGGCCCGGGACGCGGGTCGGGCGCAGGGTCGCTCGTCGCGTACTCGCTCGGCATCACCGACCTCGACCCCTTGCGCTATGACCTGCTGTTCGAGCGCTTCCTGAACCCCGAGCGCGTGTCGATGCCCGACTTCGACATCGACTTCTGCGAGCGCGGCCGCGACCGGGTGATCGAGTACGTGAAGCAGAAGTACGGCGCGCAGTCGGTCTCGCAGATCGCGACCTTCGGCACGATGGCCGCACGCGCGGTGGTGCGCGACGTCGGCCGCGTCATGGAGTGGAGCTACACGCGCACGGACGAACTCGCGAAGCTGATCCCTTTCCAGCCGGGCAAGCGTATCACGCTCAAGGACGCGCGCGAGATGGAGCCGCGCCTCAAGGAGCGGGAAAAGACCGATGAGGAGACGCGCGAGCTGCTCGCGCTGGCCGGGCAGCTGGAGGGCCTCGCGCGCAACGTCGGCATGCACGCAGGCGGGGTGTTGATCGCACCGGGCAAGCTCACCGACTTCTGCCCCTTGTACGCCGCGCAAGGCACCGAGAGCACGATCTCGCAGTTCGACATGAAGGACGT
>DASPXL010000311.1:0-4223 GCA_035637375.1 Burkholderiales bacterium | reverse complement strand
GAATCGCAGTCTCCTGCGCGACGGCCTGTGGATGACCACGCCGTTCTCCGCGTCGCATTCGGACCCGGGCACCTTCCATCTCTGCGCCGCCGCGGCGACGAGCATCTCGCGCGCGGTGGCGCCCGCGCGGCGCAAATACTCGTGCGAGTCGCGGATCGAGCGGCTGCCGCCGGTGGCCATCGAGCCCCATGCACGGTTGCGGCGAAGCTGCTCGCCGGTCGAGACGAATTCGGTGCGGACCTTTCTCCAGTCGCACTCGAGCTCCTCGGCGACCAGCATCGCAAGGCCGGTCGAGCTGCCCTGCCCCATCTCCGAGCGCGCCACGCGGATCACGACGCTGCTGTCGGGGTTGATGACGATCCAGGCCGTCAATTCGGGGCCCTTTCCTTTCGCCGCCGCCTGGGCGAGCACCGGAGCGGGGATCGTCAACTGGAGCGCGAGGCCGCCGCCGGCGACGGTGGAAACCTTGAGGAAATCGCGGCGGGACTGGCGGAACGGCAACGTCATGGCTTTTTCAGGATTTATTCTGCGCTTCGAGTTCTCCGCGTGCAACCGGTAAACAGCCTCTGCGCCCGCGTATTCCTGTCTCCGGCCTGCTCACGCGTCCGGCAGCTTGTAATCCCCGAAATCCTGCCGCAGTTTGGTTTTCAAAAGCTTCCCCGTGGCGGTGTGCGGCAGCTGCTCGACGAAGGTCACGTCGTCGGGCATCCACCACTTCGCCACCTTGCCTTCGTAGTGCCTGAGCAGCTCCTCCCGGGTCAGGCTCGCGCCGGGCTTCCTGACGGCGATCACGAGCGGCCGCTCGCCCCACTTCGGGTGGCGCACTCCGATCACGGCGGCTTCAGCGACCGCCGGATGCGCCACGGCGATGTTCTCGAGCTCGATCGAGCTGATCCACTCGCCGCCCGACTTGATCACGTCCTTCGAGCGGTCGGTGATCTGCATGTAGCCGTCCGCGTCGATCGTGGCGACGTCGCCCGTGGGAAACCATCCGCCGCGCAAGGGGCCGCCGCCTTCGTCCTTGAAATATTCGCGCAGCACCCACGGCCCGCGCACCAGAAGGTCGCCGAACGCCTTGCCGTCGCGCGGCAGCTCCTGTCCTCCGCCGTCGACGATCTTCATCTCGACGCCGTAGATCGCGCGCCCCTGCTTGCACTCGATCGCGAACCGTTCTTCGCGGGACAGGACGGCGTGCTTGCCCTTCAGCGCGCACAGGCTCCCGAGCGGGCTCATCTCGGTCATGCCCCAGGCGTGCTGGCAGCGCACGCCGTACTCCTCGCGGAACGCGGTGATCATCGCCGGCGGGCACGCCGAGCCGCCCACCACGACGTGCCTGAGCGTGCTGAACTTGAGTTGGTTCTGCTTCATATAGGCGAGAAGGCCGAGCCACACCGTCGGCACGCCGGCGCTCGTCGTCACCTTCTCGGACTCGAACAGCTCGTACAGGCTCCTGCCGTCCAGCCCCGCCCCGGGAAACACGAGCTTCGCGCCGTTGAGCGGCGCGAAATACGGGACGCCCCAGGCGTTGACGTGAAACATCGGCACCACCGGGAGGAACACCGACTGCGCCGAGCAGTTGAACACGTCGGGCATCGAGGACGCGTAGGCATGCAGGATCGTCGAGCGATTGGCGTAGAGAACGCCCTTGGGTCTGTCGGTCGTGCCCGAGCTGTAGCACAGCCCCGCGGCGGTCCACTCGTCCAGGCGCGGCCACTCGTAGTTTCCGTCCTCGCGCGCGAGCAGCTCCTCGTAGCAGAGCAGGTTCGGGAGCTTCGCCTGCGGCATGTGGGCGCGATCGGTCATCGCGACCCAGCCCTTCACCCTCTTGCACTCGAGCGCGAGCTTTTCCGCGAGCGGCGCGAACGTCAGGTCGAAGAACACGTAGGCGTCTTCGGCGTGATTGACGATATAGACGAGCTGCTCGGGGAAGAGCCGCGGGTTGACGGTGTGGATCACCGCACCCATCCCCGACACGCCGTAGTAAAGCTCGAAGTGGCGAAACCCGTTCCAGGCAAGCGTGCCGATCCGATCGCCTTCTTTCACGCCGAGCCGCGCGAGCGCCTGCGCGAGCTGCTTGGAGCGCCGGTGCGCCTGAGAGTAGGTGTAACGGTGCACGGCGCCGGCGCCGTCCTTGCCGGGCCCTTCCACGGTGCGCGACACGATCTCGGTGTCGCCGTGGCAGCGGTCCGCGTGCGCGATCAGCGACGAGACGAGCAGCGGCATTTCCATGATGAGGCCGCGCAGCATGCTCTCCTCCTCCGGGTGCGTTTTTCGTGACCGGGACGGCGCAAATTACCCTGCGCGAAAATTCGTGTCAATCTACAATCGACCCCATGAGCGTAAGGAAACTCCTCGATCTCACCGGAAAGGTCGCGCTGGTCACCGGCGGCTCGCGCGGCCTGGGGCTGCAGATCGCCGAGGCGCTCGGCGAGATGGGCGCGAAGCTCGCCATCACCGCGAGGAAGGCCGAGGAGCTGGAAGAGGCACGATCGCATCTCGGAAGGCAACGCGTCGAGGCGCTGGCGCTCGTTTGCGATTTGTCGGAGCCCAAAGAGATCGAGCCGATGGTGGGAAAGCTGCTCGAGCGCTACGGAAACGTGGACATCCTCGTCAACAACGCCGGCGCCACCTGGGGCGCGCCCGCCGAGGAGCATCCGCTGGAGGCGTGGCAGAAGCTCGTGAACCTCAACCTGACCGGCACCTTCCTCGTGACCCAGGCGGTGGGAAAGCGCTCGATGATCCCGAACCGCTACGGCAGAATCATCAACGTCGCCTCCATCGCGGGCCTGCGCGGCAACCCGGTGGGCATGCTGAAGACGATCGGCTACAACACGACCAAAGGGGGCCTGGTGAATTTCACGCGCACGCTCGCCGCGGAATGGGGCGAGCACAGCATCACGGTGAACGCGATCGCGCCGGGATTTTTTCCCTCGAAGATGAGCCGGGGAGCGCTGGAGAAGCTCGGCGAGAAGATCATCGCGCACTCGCCTTTGCACCGGCTCGGCAACGAGGAAGATCTGAAGGGGGTCGTCGCGCTGCTCGCCTCCGACGCCTCGCGCCACATCACCGGGCAGATCATCGCAGTCGACGGAGGCGCGAGTGTCGCCTGAAGGGGCCCCGGCGACGCCGAGCTCCGCCGGCATCAAGATCCCGTTCACCGAGCACCTCGGCATCCAGCTCGTCGAGATGACCCGGGAGCACGCGGTCGTGTCTCTCCGGAAGCGGCCCGAGCTGCTGAACAGCTGGGGCGCGACTCACGGCGGGGTGATCATGACGATGCTCGACCTCGTCATGAGCTGGGCGGTGCGCGGGCACTACGGCGTGGTGGGCGGCGTGCTCACCGTCGACTTGAGCGTCGGCTTCATGAAAGGAAGCTTCGGCGACAAGGTCACGGCCAAGGGCCGCGTTCTGCACGGCGGGAAATCCACCGCCTTCTGCGAAGCCGAGGCACGCGACGACAAGGGCGCGCTGCTCGCCAAGGCGATCGGCACCTTCAAGCTGCTCTCCGACAAGGAGAAAAAGAACGGATAACGACAACCCTCGTTTTTATCGCGGCCCAGCGACACCAGCGTCGGACTTGCGCCCAAACAGCGAGAATCGCTCGCTGTTGTCGCCGGGTCGGCTGCCGTCCCAAAGGAGTTGCCAGCCGCCTTGCGGCTGGACGCGATCCCCGGCCCTGCCCTGAAGCAGGAGGAAGTCGCATCGGGCATCGGGACGGACTTCGCGCCTCAACGAAATAATACCGGTCACGTACTCGAGCACAGCCCGCTCATGCTCGCCGAGACTCTGGCTGGCGAGGCAGCCATGATCCGCCGGCAGGGCGCGCTGCATGGACGCAAACATCCCGCGGTAGCTTTTCGCGTAATCCAGCCACGGCAGCCACAGCGTCGAGACCAGACCCCAAACCAGCGTGAGTCCGGCCGTCCAGCTGACCAGGGGACGGATTTCCCACTCCTTGAGCCTGAACAGGAGCAGAACCCAGGCCAAAGTCAGCGCGACGGCCACGGCAAAGGCGAATCCCTGGAACGTCGGCCTGAAATCCATGGGCAGGTAACGAGCCAGCCAGGACCATTCGGGAGGATGCCCCTGGAACATCATCTCCATCCAGCCCCACCAAAGCGCCAGGGCAAGCAAACCGAACACGACGCGGCACAGCCAGTCGATCGTTGTCGCGACACGCTGAGGAAGCGAGTCCGCCGCACCCGCAGCGATCACCGACAGGG
>DASPXL010000310.1:0-5062 GCA_035637375.1 Burkholderiales bacterium | reverse complement strand
GCCACCTCCGTGAGCACCCGGTCGCCGAAGGGATGGCCGAGCGTGTCGTTGATGAACTTGAAGCGGTCGAGGTCGAGGAAAAGCAGCGCCATCGACTTGCGGTAGCGTTGCGCGTTGTTGAGCGCGTGCGCGAAGCGCTGGTTGAGCATGTAGCGGTTGGGCAGGCCCGTCAGGGTGTCGTGAGTCGCGACGTACAGCAGGTTCTCCTCGGCCTGCTTGCGGGCCATGAACTGGCCGATCTGGCTGCCGATCACGCGCACCATCTGCAGCAGCGACGGATCGGAGTTGCGGATCTCACGGCTGAAGAATTCGAGCACGCCGAGGGTGACGTTGCCGGCGAGGATCGGAAAGGCGAATGCGCCGTGCAGCCCCGCCTTGGCGGCGAGCGGCGCCCGCTGGAAGCCCGCGTCGCGGCTCACGTCCGGGATCCACTTGGGCGCGCCGCTCACCCATACCTGCCTCACCAGGCCGTGATGGGTCGGCTGGAGCGTCACTTTGCGCACTTCCGCCGTGAACTCGGCGACCGCCTCGTTGGGGATGCCCCAGGTCTCCACGCAGCAGATCGCGTTCTGCCGCTCGTCCAGGCTCCAGCGCGCTCCGCAGTCCCAGTTGAGGGTCTCGCAGATGGTCTGGACGATCTTCGGGATGGCCTGGGCGAGCGTCTCCGACTCGGCGAGCACGCGCGTCACCGCGTGCTCCATCCTCTCGCGCTGCTCGGCGCGCTTGCGCTCTGAGATGTCGCGCGAGACCATGACCACCTTCGATACGCTGCCGGTCGCGTCCCGGATGACGCGGCCTTCCGATTCGATGTAGCGGATGCCGCCGTCGTTGAGCAAAAAGCGGAACTCGGTCCGCCGCCCGACGCCCGTTCTGACCGTCTCGCGGAAGATCGCCTTGATGCGGTCGCGGTCCGCGGGATGGATCTCCCTGAAGGAGTCCGACCCCGGCTGGATCTCGTCGTTCTTTAAAACGGTGCGGTAGGAGGGGCTGTTGTAGATCCGCCGGCCGTCGGTGTCGACCATGGCGACCAGGTCGCCGACGTTTTCCGCGATGAGGCGGAAGCGCTCTTCGCTCTCGCGCAGCTTCTCCTCGGCGCGCCGGTGCCCGGTCACGTCGCGGAAGCTCCATACCCGGCCGATGGTCTGTCCCCGGACGAGCTGGGGCCTCGAAGAGCGCTCGAAGACCCGGCCGTCCTTGAACTCGATCGCGTCGAAGCTCTCCCGCCCGGGGTGCGCGTAGAGCTCCCGCACTTTTTCGCGGAACCGCTCGGGGTCCTTCAGCTGGTCGAGGACGAAATCGAGCGCCTGCGCGTCGTTCCCGGAGGACAGGACCGCCGGCGGGATGCGCCACATCTCGGCGAACTGCCGGTTGTAGGTGGTGATTTTCCCGAGGTTGTCGACGACCAGAATGCCGTCCGCCGTGGACTCGAGCGTCGCGCGCAGCAGCGACGAGGATTTCCGGTGGTCGACCTCCGCGGGCCCAAGGCTCCGGCCTTTTTTCATCCTCCCCGCCCCCCTTATGGCGCTGGCTGGAATTGTTATCCGTATCCGCCCGCCGGGCAAGTGTTTTCACGCGGCAAGCGGTCGCATTAAATGCGAAGCGCCGCCGCCTTGCAGTGTGCCGGGAAACTCCCTACACTAAAAAAAAGCTGTCGAATCAAAACGTCGGGCTCCGGGGTGCGGACATGAGGCTGCGCAGCATCGAACTTGAAATGCCGGACCGCAACGCTGCGGTCAGGTTTCTGAAAGAGACCTGGGGCCTGCTTGATGCCGGCTCGCGCAACGGCACTTCCTATCTCAGGGGCACCGAAGACATACCGTATGTCGTCTCGGTTGCGGAGGCCGGCGAACCCGCGGTGGCCGCGGTCACTTTCTCGGGCTCGAAGCCCGAGCTCGGGCGAATCCGCAAGCGCGCCTCCGCGGCGGGGGCGCCGCTCGGTCCGGTGCGCGACTTCGACGAGCCCGGCGGCGGCTCGGGATATTTTCTCGAAGGCCCCGAGGGCCACGTGTTCCGGTTCGTCACCGAAAGAAGGCGCGTGAAAAAGCTCCGCCCCGACCGGGACCGACCTCTGCAGGTCACGCATGTCGTCCTCAATGCGCGGGATCGGGAGGCGTGCACGCGCTTCGCCGTCGATGTGCTCGGGTTCCGGCTTTCCGACCGCACCGGGTTCATGAACTTCGTGCGCTGCGACCGCGTCCACCACGCGGTCGCCTACGCCCAGTCGGACAATTCGCTGCTCAATCACATCGCCTTCGAAATGACCGACATCGATGCGGTCATGCGCGGCATCGGACGGCTGAAAGACGCAGGGGTCGAGACCTTCTGGGGTCCGGGGCGTCATGGACCCGGCAACAATGTTTTCGCCTATTTTGTCGCCCCTTTCGGCGCAGCCGTCGAGTACACCTCGGAAGTCCAGCGCGTCGGCAGCGCGTACAAGGTCGGAACCCCGGAAGACTGGAAATGGCCCCCCGGGCGGAACGATCACTGGGGTATTTCGACGCGGAACTCCGCGGCGATATCGCAGGCTGAGCGCCGATTCGGCTTTCGCCCGCTGGTCGCCGCCTGACGCGCGCGATCGGCCCGGGCCGCTCGGATTCGCGCTCCGGCGCCGAGCCGCACGGGCGAATCGCATCCACGGTCGAGAACAGATGGCGCAACCGACCAGGCGCGTGGTGACCGGCCACGATGCATCGGGAAAAGCGGTCGTCGTGATCGACGGTGCGGTGCCCAACGTCAAGCTCAGGAAAGCGAGCGGCTCCACCTCCACGCTGCTGTGGGTGACCGACGAGTCGCCCGCGGATATTTCCGGCGGCGCCGACCGCGCACAACGCGAGATCGGCGTGCCGCCTCCGCCCCGGGGTTCGATCTTCCGCATCGTCGATTTTCCGCCGTCCGCCGCGCTCGGGCCGGTGGACAACGCGTCGCTGATCCGCGAAATGGGAATAGAGCAGGGCGCTTCGCGCGCGAGGCCCGCCCGGCACGCCGCCATGCACCGGACCCGGAGCATCGACTACGCGGTAGTGATGTCCGGCGAGATCGACATGCTGCTCGACGATTCGGAGGTCCACCTGAAGGCGGGCGACGTGCTGGTGCAGCGCGGGACGAACCACGCCTGGGTGAATCGCGGAACCAGGCCCTGCCGCATCGCCTTCGTGCTCGTCGACGCGGAAGAGCCGCTCGAGATCCGCGGTCGATGAAACGCTATGTGGGCCGGTCGATCCCGCGCGTCGAGGACCGGCGCTTTCTCACCGGGACCGGGCGTTACACCGACGACATCAATCTGCAGGGACAGCTCCATTGCGCGTTCCTGCGCTCGCCTCACGCCCACGCGCGCATCGTGAGCGTCGACTCGGGCCGGGCGCGGCGCGCTCCCGGCGTGTGCGCGGTGCTCACGGGCGCCGATTACTTCGCCGACGGCCTCGCCGGGATCGAGCACGCGGCCAACCCGGTCGACGCGCTGGATGTTCGCGCTCGCGCTTTCGTCGCGGCGCGCGGCGCGCGAATCGTCGAGCTGCCGCACTGGCCGCTCGCGCGGGAGCGCGCGCGCCACGTCGGCGAGCCGCTCGCCGCGGTCCTGGCCGAGACGGCGCTCGCCGCGCGCGACGCGGCCGAGCTGATCGAAGTCGAATACGAGCCGCTGCCCGCGGTCGTATCGGCGGCGGACGCCTTGCGCGAGGGCGCCGCTCAGCTCTGGGACGAGGCGCCCGGAAACCTGTGCGTCTCCGCGGAATTCGGCGACGCCGGCGCCACACGAGACGCGCTCGCACGCGCGGCGCACGTCGTGCGCCGCGAGTTCGTCAACAACCGCGTCGCCAATTGCCAGATGGAGCCGCGCTCCGCGATCGGCGATTACGACCGGAGCACCGGCACCTGCACCCTCATTTCCGGCAATCAGGGCGTGGTGCGCCTGCAGGCGACGCTCGCCGCGGCGCTCAGGATGCCGGCGGAGCGCGTGCGCGTCATTTCTCCGGATGTAGGCGGCGCATTCGGCTTGAGAAACAATCTCTATCCCGAGCAGGTCGTCGTAGCCTGGGCGGCGAAGCGTCTCGGACTGCCGGTGAAATGGACCGGCGAGAGGAGCGAAGCGTTCGTGTCCGACTACCAGGGCCGCGACAGCGTGCTGCGCGCGGCGCTCGCGCTCGACGCCGGCGGACGCATTCTCGGCTACGAGGTCGAGCTCGTCGCCAACGTCGGCGCTCACACCGTGAGCTTCGTTCCCGCGGCGAACGGCATGCGCATCCTGACCACGGTGTACGACGTCCCCGCCGCGCACATCGCCGTGCGCGGGGTGCTCACCAACACCGCGCCCACCGCGCCCTTCCGGGGGGCGGGCCGGCCGGAAGCAACCCACGCAATCGAGCGCCTGCTCGACATGGCCGCGAAGCGGGTTGGAATCGACCGCATCGAAA
Organism: Burkholderiales bacterium; assembly: GCA_035637375.1. Lineage (GTDB taxonomy): Bacteria > Pseudomonadota > Gammaproteobacteria > Burkholderiales > SG8-39 > VBDM01. Next base: position 653 of record DASPXL010000310.1, on the reverse strand, counting down.
TCCGCCGCAGGAACCTGGTGCGCCGCGAGATGCTTCCGTATCGAAACGCGATGGGCCTGGTGTACGACAGCGGCGATTTCGCTGGCTACATGGATCGGGCGCTCGCCCTCGCGGATTGGGCCGGTTTCCCCGGGCGGTGCGCCGCGGCGCGCGCGCGCGGGCGGCTGGCGGGAATCGGCGTCGCCAATCACATCGAGGCCCCCGTTGGCGCGCCGGTCGAGAGCGCGGTGCTGAGCGTGAGAGGCGACGGCACGGTCGAGGCGATCGTCGGAACGCAGTCGAGCGGGCAGGGCCACGAGACCACCTTTGCGCAGGTGATCGCCGAACGGCTCGGCGTCGCGATCGAGGCCGTGCGCATCCGCTACGGCGATTCCGGATTCGTGAGGCAGGGCGGCGGCACCCACTCCGACCGCTCGATGCGCCTCGCGGGGACGCTCTTCGTGCGCGCCGCGGCGCAGATCGTCGAGCAGGGGCGGGCGGCGGCCGCGGCTTTGCTCGAAGCGGCGGCCGCAGATCTCGCGTTCGAGGCGGGGCGGTACCGGATCGCGGGGACCGACCGGGCCGTGACCCTCTTCGAGCTGGCGTGCGCGATCGAATCGGGCAAGCTTCCCGCCGAAATGCGCGAGGCGCTCGCCGCGACCCACGATTTCAAC
>DASPXL010000309.1:0-1809 GCA_035637375.1 Burkholderiales bacterium | reverse complement strand
GCTCGGCTTCCGCACCATGGCCGTTCCCAGGGAGTGGGGCGGGCACGGCACCGATTTCGTGACGCAGGCGCTGGTCATGACCGAGCTCGCCCGCGCCGACAGCGCGATCTCGAAGACCTTCAGCCAGTGCTGGAAGTGGAGCCATCTGATCGCCGCGAGCTGCAGCGACGATCAAAAGAGGCGCTTCCTGAAGCCGTTTCTCGCCGACGATACTTTCGTGCTCGGCAAGGGCATCAGCGAGCATTCCGCGGGCTCGGACAACCGGCTGCCGCCGCCCGACGATCCCAAGGCGGGCCTGAAGCTGCGCGCCGAGCGCCGCGGCGACGAATGGATCTTGAACGGCGAGAAGGCGTTCATCGCCAACGCCAACATCGGAAAACTCTTCTTCATCGACGCGCGCACCGACCCGAACGCGCCGCTCAAGCAGGGCACCACGATGTTCCTCGTTCCGCGCGACACGCCCGGCTTTCGCATCGGCAAGGTGTTCAACAAGAGCGGCTGGCGCTTCTACCAGAACGGCGAGATGATCTTCGAGAACGCGCGCGTGCCGCACGCCAACGTCGTCGGCGAAGTGAACGGCGCCGCGCGCAAGTCGGGCGGCGCGGGCGGCGACACCACGGGAGGCGACCTCTTCGGAGATCTCGAGCTTGCGGCCAACGCGCTCGGGATCTGCGACGATGCCTGCGAGGTCGCCCTGCAGCACGCCCGCAGCGCGAAGCAGGGCGGCAGGGTCCTGTTCGAGCAGCAGCTCGTCCAGCTCAAGCTCAACCGGATGCACATGCTGACCGAGGCGCTGCGGTCGTTCGTCATGCGCATCGCCTGGGAGCACGATCGCAGGATCCACTCGCCCAACGCCGGGCTCGCGATGAATTTTTCGACCGACGCCGTCCAGGAAGTGAGCGAGCTCTACATGGACCTCCGTGGCGGCGCGGGCGGCGCGATGGACGCGCATGCCGACAAGCTCGTGCGCGATTCCATCATCTGGAGCCATCTCGCCGGGGACACGGTGCAGCGCCTGAAGGTCGCAGGGCGGCTTCCCGGTTAGTAGCATCGGCACAGGACACCGGCAACGGGGGCGACGGGAGCGCGGCGGCGCCCTCGCCTGCGTCCGGCTGACGCATGTGCCCTACAAGGGAACCTCGCCCGCGAACACCGGGAGTAACATGGCCGTGGGGGGCGCGAGGCAAGGGGTCCCGCGACCCCATCCACCGTCCAGGGAGAAGATCATGAACCGTCGAAACACGCTTGCCGCAATTTCGGCTTCGCTTCTGGCGGCGAGCGCGGTCGCGCCAGCGGCCGCGGCCGAAGGCCAGCAGCAGGGTGTCCCCGCGGCGGGCGAAGCCGCGGCGGCTCCGCCTGCGCCGGACAAGAGTTCCGGCGAACCGAGCAAGGTGTACATCGGGGCGGGGATCGGGCCCGGGCTGGGTGCCCGATTCAACGTGAACGGGAACACCGTCACCTTCAGCGATCAATTCCAGGGAACCACCGACAAGTCGCCCCTCGTCGCCGTGAACGTGGCGAGCTTCGGCCTCGCGCTGAATTCGAAAACCCTCGTGGGGATTGACTTGTCCGCCGTCGCGCAGGCGGGCACGATCGCGGGAACCAAGACGCACGTCCAGATCACCAACTCCTTCGCGGCGCTCACGTATTTTCCGTGGGAGACAGGCCTGTACTTGAGGGGCGGGGTCGGGATCTCGAGCCTCGTCACCGTCTCCGGATCGCAATCCGACCGCGTCAACGGGATCGGCGCCCTGCTCGGAGCGGGCTACGCCTTGCAGGTGAGCGGCAGGCACCATCTGACGCTGACCT
>DASPXL010000308.1:0-4910 GCA_035637375.1 Burkholderiales bacterium | reverse complement strand
ATCGTCGATCTTCCGAACGCCGTCACCCGCGGCAACTCGCACATGCTGATGATGGACAGGAACAACCTGCAGGTCGCAGCGCTCATCCAGCAGTGGCTCGAGAAGCAGGGGCTGGTCCGCTAGGCGACTTCGAACGACAATCCATCCATCCCAACGAGAGGCCATCACCATGCGTCATTCGATCCTGCTTGCACTGATTGCGGCGGCGGTCGCGCTCGTCGCTCCCGCCGCCCTCGCCCAGAAGCAGACGGTGAAGATCGTCTACATCGGGCCGCTGACGGGCGGCGTGTCGGCGAACGGCATCGGCGGGCGCAATTCCGCCGATCTTGCGGTGCGCCTGCGCAACGAGAACCCCAAGGCGAAATACCGCTTCGAGCTGGTGAGCCTCGACGACGAGTGCAAGCCGGATACCGCCGTGCGCGCGGCGACCAAGGCGGCCTCCGACAACTCCATCATCGCGGGCGTCACGCACTACTGCTCGGTGACCGCCATCGCGACGGTCGACACCTATCACAAGTTCGGCTTCCCGGTGGTGGTGTGGGGCGCGGTGCTGCCCGACATCACCTACCGCAACAAGTACCCGGAGGTGCACCGCGTCAACGGCACCATGATCAACCAGAACGAGGTGGCGGCGCAGTTCATGACCGGCATGAAATTCAAGCGCTGGGTCATCATTCACGACACCACCGACTACGGCAAGGGCCACGACAAGTACTTCACCCAGTACCTGACGAAGTTCGGGGGCGAGGTCGCCGGCCGGTTCGGCGTCACCGCGGACCAGCAGGACTTCACCGCCGAGCTGACCAAGGCCAAGGAGCTCAAGCCCGACGTGATCTATTTCGGGGGCCTCACGCCGATCGGCGTGCGCATCCGCTCGCAGATGGAGAAGCTCGGCATCAACGCGGTCTTCGAAGGAACGTCCGGCATCAAGTCCGATGCCTACATCGAGGGCCTCGGCAAGCAGCTCGCCGAAGGGTCGCTCTCCTTCATCGAGGGCGCGCCGTGGGAGAAGCTCCCCGGCGGGCTGTACTTCACCGGCAAGTATGCGCAAGCCCGGTACGACCAGGGGCCGGAAGCCTACGGGCCGTTCGCTTTCGCTGCGGCAAACCTGATCATGGACGTGATCGAGAAGGTGGGGCCCAACCGCAAGGGCGTGACCGCCGAGCTGAACAAGACCAAAGACAAGGACTCGATCATCGGCAAGATCACCTTCGACGACCACGGGCAGAACATCGTGCCGCTCATCACAAAGTACGTCGTGCAGGACGGCAAATGGGTCGTGTGGGAGGAGAGCGAGTATGCGACGGGCAAGAGGAAGCTGAGATAGTACGGGGGACCTCCCGAGGCCGAAGGCCGAAGGATCTCCGTTGGCACGGCATACCGTCAGAGATCCCTCGCTGCGCCCGGCTTGACATGTAGCGGCCTCTGAATGGACCCGAGCGTCCTCGGCCAGTACGTCGCCAACGGCCTGATGCTGGGCGTGATATACGCCATGGTGGCGGTCGGGTTCACGCTGTTCTTCGGCGTGCTCGACGTGATCAAGTTCTCCCATGGCGACGTACTCATGGTCGGCGCCTTCGCGGGGCTGGCCACGTTCATCGGGGTGCGGGCGCTGGGTATCGATTCGGCGTGGCTCCAGCTCGCCGCGGTCGTGATCGTCGCGACCGCGAGCACGGCGGTCCTCGGCGCGGCGATCGGCAAGGTCCTGGTGCTCCCGCTCCGCTCCGCGCCGCCGCTCAACACGCTGCTCGTCACGCTCATGCTGGGCCTCGCGCTGCGGGAGCTCGTGCGCCTGTTCTATCCGCAGGGCGCGAACCCGAAGCCTTTTCCGCGCCTCCTGCCGCAGGACTCGCTTGCGCTCGGCTCCTTCTCGCTGCGCCTGGACAACGCGCTGCTCCTCGCAGGCGGCCTCGCTGCGATCGTCGCCGTGCACTTCATCATCACGCGCACGCGCCTCGGCCTCGCCGTGCGCGCAGTGGCGCAGGACGCCGAGACCGCGCGCGTCATGGGCATCGACTTCGAGCGCGTGGTGCTCGCGACCTTCGCGCTCGGCTCGGGGCTCGCCGCCCTCGCCGGCGTCATGAACGGCCTGTACTACAACGAGATCAATTTCGGCATCGGGCTGTGGCTCGGCGTGATCGGCTTCTCCGCGGCGGTGGTCGGCGGTCTGGGCAACATCTACGGCGCGATCCTCGGCGGCTTTCTGTTCGCGGCGCTGCAGACCGCGGGCGCCGTGCTGCTGCCCGCGGTGTTTTCCGAGCTGCCCTCGGCCTATAAGGACGTGTTCGCCTTTGCCGCGGTGATCGCGCTGATGGCGTGGCGGCCCACCGGCCTGATCGCCGAGAAGAGCGCGGAACGGGTGTGAAGATGCCGGACCGGCCCGCCGATGCGCGGTCGTCCTTTCCGGGGCTCGCCGGTATCGCCGTCATCGCCGCGTACAGCGCGTTTTTCCTGCGCGCCGAGTCGCAAGCGGAAGTGCTCGGCCTGGTCGCGCTTGCCGGAGCGGGCGTCGCAGCGCTCGCGCGCCTCGGCTGGAGCGAGCGCGTGCGCGAGTCGCTCGCCGAGTATCCGGCCCGATCCCGGGCCGCCACCGCGGTGGCGCTCGCCGCGATCCTCGCGCTTTTCTGCCGCGAGCACTTTCCGATGCTGATGCTGGCTTCCGTGCTGCTCTACACCGTGGCCTGCCTCGGGCTCACGGTGCAGTTCGGCTATGCCGGCGTGGTGAACTTTGCCGGCGCCGCCTTCTTCGGCATCGGCGCGTATACCTCCGCAGTGTTGGGGGCCCACCTGTGGCATCCGCTCGTCGTGCTCGCGGGCGGCGCCATGGCGGCGCTCGTGGGGTCGTTGCTGATTCTGCCGGTGCTGCGCACGCGCGGCCACTACGCCGCGCTCGTCACCGTCGCTTTCGGTCTCCTCTTCCGGACCTTCATCGAGGTGAACGATGCGCTCGGCGGCCCTCAGGGCCTGCAGGTCAAGGGCATGAATCTCTTCGGCTGGGACTTCAACTCGGGGATCGGGATCGCCGATGCCGAGATTTCGTTCTACACGAATTACGCCGTGCTCGCGCTCGGGCTCGCCGCGCTCGCGTTCGCGGTGGTGCGGCGCCTCGAGCGCTCCTGGGTCGGCCTCAATCTGGACGCGGTGCGCCTCGACGAGACCGCGAGCGCCGTGTTCGGCATCGACGCCGCGCGCTGGAAAATCCTCGCCTTCACCCTGGGCAACTTCATCGCCGGAGTCGCCGGCTCCGTGTACGGGATGATGAACGGCTTCGTCGCGCCGAACAGCTTCACCTTCGGCGACTCGCTCGTTCTGGTCTCGATCCTCATCCTCGGGGGCCTGGGCAATCCCTGGGGCGTTGCGCTCGCTGCGAGCATCGTGGTCGTTCTGCCGGAAAAGCTCCAGGCGCTGCAGGAATACCGGCTCCTGTTCTACGCCGTGCTGGTGATCGCAATCCTGCTCTTCCGGCCCGACGGATTGCTGCCGCGCCGGGCCCGCGAATATCTGCCGGGATGGAAGCCGCGATGAGCGTACTGCTCGCCTGCCGGGGCCTGAGCGTGCGCTTCGGCGGCTTGGTCGCGCTCGATGCGCTCGACCTCGAAGTGAGGCAGGGCGCGATCCTCGGCCTGATCGGTCCGAACGGCTCGGGGAAGACCACTTTCTTCAACGTCATCACCGGGGTGTACTCGGCCGCCGCGGGCGAAGCGCGCTTCGGCGGCGAAGACCTCACGCGGCTCACGCCGCAGCGCATCTACGCCGCGGGCATCACGCGCACCTTCCAGCGCTCGCGCCTCGCGCTCCCGCTGTCGATCTTCGACAACGTCATGATCGGCAATCACCGGCTGCTCGACCACCGGCTGTGGTTCAACCTTTTCCGCCGCGCGGCGCTGAAGAGGCAGCTCGAAGAAAACCTGGAAAAGGCGAGGGCGCTCGTTGCCGCTTTCAGCAAGCGCCTCGCCGGGCGCATGTTCGACGCGGTCGGAGCCTTCAGCATGATCGACCGCAGGCGGATCGAGATCTGCCGCGCGCTCGTTTCCGAGCCGCGCCTCCTGCTTCTCGACGAGCCCTCGGCGGGCATGACGCACGAGGAGACGCGCGAGCTGATGGAGGACATGCTCGCCGTGCGCGCGCGGCTGCAGGGGCTGACTCTGGTCATCATCGAGCACGAGATGAACGTGATCGAGCGCATCACCGAGCGCTGTGTCGTGCTCAACTACGGCAGGAAGATCAGCGAGGGCGCTTACGCCGAAGTCGCCCGGGATCCGCAGGTGCAGGAAGCCTACCTGGGAAGGGAATAGCGTGGCCGACCTGCTCAGGATCGAGAACATCTACGCCGGCTACGACCGAGCCGACGTGCTGCTCGACGTGTCGCTTGCGGTCGAAGCCGGGTCGATCACCTGCATGCTCGGCTCGAACGGCTCGGGGAAAACGACGCTGATCCGCGCCATCCTCGGCCTCACGCCGCCCCGGAGCGGACGCATCGTCTTCGACGGCGCCGACCTCGCCGGGCGGCCGACGCACGAGATCGTACGACGCGGCATCGCCTGCATTCCCGAAGGCCGGCGCGTGTTTCCCAGGCTCACGGCGGCGGAGAACCTGCGCCTGGGCGCCTACGGGGAGGACGACGCGGCGAAAATCGCGGAGCGCCTCGCACGCGTGTACGCGATCTTCCCGCGGCTCGAGGAGCGCGCGAGGCAGCTCGCCGGCACGCTCTCCGGCGGCGAGCAGGCGATGCTCTCGATCGGCCGCGGCCTCATGTCCGAGCCGCGGCTGCTTCTGATCGACGAGCCCTCGCTCGGGCTCGCGCCGCTCCTCGTCAAGGAGAACTTCGCGGTGATCCGGCGCGTGCACGCGATGGGGATCACGGTGCTCCTGGTGGAGCAGAACGTGCGCCAAACGCTCGCGATCGCGCA
>DASPXL010000307.1:0-2787 GCA_035637375.1 Burkholderiales bacterium | reverse complement strand
GCTGCGCAGCCGCTGCACGGGACAAGCGGCTGGCAATAGGTTGATATTCTAGCAACTTCCGCTGCCCGCCGAGCCCCGGCGCGGTAGAATGAGACCCACGGGGAGCTGACCGCCCGAAGGCAGGGCCGGGCGAGGGACGACGGCGGACGGGAGCATGCCGGATTACACCAATCGAACGTTTATCTGCAGCGTGCTGTTTCTCGACATCGTCGAGTACTCGGCGCGCACGGTCGCCGAGCAGATCAGGCTGAAGGAGCGGTTCAACGCCGTCCTGATGGAGGCGATCACGGGCGTCGCTACCGACGACCGCATCATCCTCGACACCGGGGACGGCGCAGCAGTGAGCTTTCTCGGAGATCCCGAAGATGCGCTGTTCGCGGGAATGAGCCTGCGCGACGCCGTCCCGGGACAGCAGGAACTGGCGAGCGGCGGTCCGCGCCTGCAGGTCCGCGTCGGCGTGAATCTGGGACCGGTCAGGCTCGTCAAGGACATCAACGGCCAGCCCAACATCATCGGCGACGGAATCAACGTCGCGCAGCGCGTCATGAGCTTCGCCGAGCCGGGGCAGATCCTGGTTTCGCGCTCCTACTACGACGTCATGGCGCACCTGTCGGAGGACTACTCGAAGCTGTTCCACTACGAAGGCGCGAAGACCGACAAGCACGTGCGCGAGCACGAGGTCTACGCGATCGGCGCGGCGCCGAGCAACCTGCGGCGTACGCTCCCTCCCCCCGCGCCGAAACCGGCGATGCGCCTGCCAAGCTTCCGAATCCCCGAGCTCCCCAGATTGAATCTGCGCGGCTGGGCGGCAGCGCTGCGGGTCAACAGCAAGCTGCTCGTGGCAGCGCCGCTCGCGTTCACGCTGGTCGTGGGCACCGGGGTCGTCGCGCGCGGCTACAGGAACTCCGACGGCGAAGTGAAACCCGCGGCGGCATCCAAAGCCGAAGCTCCGCCCGTCAAAGCCGCAGCGGCGGAGCCCACGCCGCCGCCCAAGGCGCAATCGAAAGCCCCGAAAAGGGAGCTCGAAACCGTCGTCGCAACCGCCCCCGCGTCCTCGCGCGACGCCGTGATCCATATCGTTGCCCTGCCCTGGGCCGAGGTCTACGTCGACGGGGCGAGGCAAGGCGTGAGCCCGCCGCTGCGCTCGATACCGATCAAGCCGGGCAAGCACCGGGTAGAGTTGAGGAACTCGTCATTTCCGTCCCACATCGAGACGGTCGATGTCAGGTCAGGGGCGGAAATCAGCATCCGGCACAGGTTCCGAGGACGATGACCCGTTACCGCTGGCTTCCGCCGGTGCTCGCGTGCCTGGCGCTTTTCGGATGCGCATCTCTCGGAGAGGACCTCGCCGGGGTGTTTTCGGGCACGGGGGAAAAAGAACTTGAATTCGGCGTCAAGGCCTACGAGGACGGCGAGTATCCCTACGCGGCAAGACTGTTGCAGGCGAGCCTCGACGCGGGTCTGCGCGGCAGATCCAAACAGGCGAGGGCCCACAAATTTCTCGCTTTCATCCACTGTGTTTCCGGCCGGATGCAGCCGTGCCGCGAAGAATTCAGGAAAGCTCTGGACATCGATCCGTCCTTCGAGCTCAGCGAGGACGAGGCCGGACACCCGGTCTGGGGCTCGGTGTTCCGCGGCGTGAAATCCAGAAAATAACCCCGCCATGACCGAGCCGTGGCTCCTTGGCCGCTACGAGATCGTCGCCGAACTGGGCAAGGGCGCGATGGGCGTGGTGTATCGGGCGAACGACCCGATGCTCAACCGCGTGGTGGCGATCAAGACCATCAACACGGCCGAGGCCGGCGAAGAGGGCATGGCGGAGTACGAGGCGCGCTTCTACACCGAAGCCAAGGCCGCGGGCGGACTCAACCATCAGAACATCGTCATCGTCTACGACATCGGCAAGAGCGGCAACCTCGTCTACATGGCGATGGAGTACGTCGAGGGGCGCGAGCTGCGCGAAATGCTCGTCGAGGGGCAATCGGTGCCGGTCGTGCAGGCGGTCGATATCGCCGCCCAGGTCGGGGAAGGTCTCGCCTACGCGCACCAACACCACGTCGTGCACCGGGACATCAAGCCCGCCAACATCCTGGTCACTGGGGATGGGCGCGCCAAGATCGCCGATTTCGGCATCGCTCGCATGCGCTCGAGCGAGACCCGCACCCAGACGGGCATCATCCTCGGCTCGCCCAAATACATTTCGCCCGAGCAGGTCGTGGGAAAGCGCGCCGACCATCGCTCGGACATCTTTTCGCTCGGGGTCATCCTCTACCAGTGCCTCACCGGCTCGACGCCCTTCAACGGCGATGGCCTGAGCGCGCTCATGTACCAGATCACCAACCACGATCCCGCGCCGCCGAGCGCGGTCAACCCGCAGGTGCCGGTGATGCTCGATTACATCGTCGCCAAAGTGCTCGCCAAGACGCCGGAAGCGCGCTATCAGAGCGCGGCCGACTTCGCGAACGATCTGCGCGAATGCAGGATGCAGATGGAGACGGGGCAGCAGGGCGCGGGCGCGAGCCTCGCGGCGACCCGCCCGATCCCGGTGGCGCCTCAGGCGGCGGCCGCCCCGAGCCCGCCCTCCGAGCCATCCGACCGGGATGCGGGCGAGGAAACCCCGACGATTCCGTCGCCGACCAAGGGCATTTCGCGCGCTTTCGATTCGCAGGAAGCCACCAGCCGCCTGATGCGCCAGCTCGGCGCGGACGGAATTCACGAGCTCGTCTCGACGAAATCTTTTTCAGGGTCGTCGATCGTGCGCACCAAGTCGTTTCGCCCCGGGGAGTA
>DASPXL010000306.1:0-1915 GCA_035637375.1 Burkholderiales bacterium | reverse complement strand
TGACACTCGTCTTTTTCGTCATGGGCGTGGTATTTCTTCGAGCGCGTCACGATCTTTCCGTACATCGGATGGGTGACGCGGCGCTCGACCAGCACCGTCACGGTCTTGTCCATCTTGTCGCTGACGACGCGGCCGGTCAGCGTCCGGGTGGTTTTTGCCTCGCTCATTTCGCTTCCGCCTTTTCGTTCAGGATGGTGCGCACCCGCGCGATATCCCTGCGCACCCTTTTCAGCTGGCTGCTGTTGGTGAGCTGCTGGGTCGCCTTCTGCATGCGCAGGCTGAACTGCGCGCGCAGCAGCTCCTCGAGCTCCTTGGAGAGCTGCGTCGGGTCCTTGGCGCGGAGCTCGCTCGCTTTCAACTAACCTCCCATCTGCCGGAACACGAACACGGTGCGAAGCGGAAGCTTGGCCGCCGCAAGCGCGAACGCCTCCCGCGCCATGGGCTCATCGACGCCGTCCATTTCGTAGAGCACCTTGCCGGGCTGGATTTCGGCGACGAAGTACTCGGGGTTGCCCTTGCCGTTGCCCATGCGCACCTCGGCGGGCTTCTGCGAGACGGGCTTGTCCGGAAAGATGCGGATGAAAATGCGCCCGCCGCGCTTGATGTGGCGGGTCATGGCGCGGCGGGCCGCCTCGATCTGGCGCGCGGTGAGCCGCCCGCGGGTCGTCGCTTTGAGTCCGTATTCCCCGAAGCTTACCTTGGTCCCGCGGGTGGCGACGCCCCGGTTGCGTCCCTTCTGCTGCTTGCGGTATTTGGTTCTTGCCGGTTGAAGCATGGAAATCGCTCCTCGCCTACGAAGCCTTGGGCTTGCGGGACTTCTTCACCGCGGTCTTCGGCTTCGTTTCCGACTTGGCCTCGGTCTTGCCCTTGGGCGCGGCTGCGGCCTTTTTCTCCGGGGCGGGACGGGAGCGCGCGGGCTTGGGCTTCGCCTCCGGCGCGGCTTCGGTCACGGCGTGGGACGCTACCCGGGCCGCGGCAGGAGCGGGCTGCACCTTTTCCTCGGGGGCGCTCGAAACGGGCTTGGACGGCACCTTCTTCACCTTCTTCGCCGCGAGCGCCTCGTCCGCGGCGGGCGCTGGAGGCGCGACCGGCTGGTCACCCTTTGCCATCACTTCGCCCTTGTACACCCAGCACTTGACGCCGATCACCCCGTAAGTGGTCTTCGCCTCCGAAAATCCGTAGTCGATGTCGGCGCGCAGCGTGTGGAGCGGCACGCGCCCCTCGCGGTACCACTCGGTTCGCGCGATCTCGATGCCGTTGAGGCGCCCCGCGCTCATGATCTTGATCCCTTGCGCGCCCAGGCGCATGGCGTTCTGCATGGCGCGCTTCATGGCGCGCCGGAACATGATGCGCTTCTCCAGCTGCTGCGTGATCGAGTCGGCGATGAGCTGCGCGTCGACCTCGGGCTTGCGGATCTCCTCGATATTCACGTGCACCATCTGCACTCCGAGGAGCTTGCGCAGGTCGGACTTGAGCATTTCGATGTCCTCGCCCTTCTTGCCGATGACCACGCCGGGCCGGGCGCTGTGGATCGTGATGCGCGCGTCCTTGGCCGGGCGCTCGATCACCACCTTGCCGACCGACGCGTGGGCGAGCCTCTTCTTCAAATAAGCGCGGACCTTCAGGTCCTCGTTCAGCATCGTCGCGAAATTCCTGCTGTTCGCGTACCAGCGCGAGGACCAGTTCTTGTTGACGCTGAGCCTGAAGCCGGTCGGATGAATTTTCTGTCCCATGGGTGTCCTATTTCTTTGTCTGCTTCGCCGGTGCCTTTTTCTTCTCCTCGTCGCCGACGGTCACGAAGATATGGCAGGTTCGCTTGGTGATGCGGTTGCCGCGGCCCTTGGCGCGCGCCTGAAAGCGCTTGAGCGACATGGCCTGCTCGACGAAAATCCGTTTCACCTTGAGCTCGTCGACG
>DASPXL010000305.1:0-4422 GCA_035637375.1 Burkholderiales bacterium | reverse complement strand
GAGCGAATTTTTCTTGCCGGGATGCAGCTCCTTGGCCTCCTTCAGCGTGTCGACGATCGTGACGCCCTGGTGCCTGAGGGGATCGAAGCCGGCTTTCTGCAGCTCGATATCGAGAAACTCGACGTCGAAATCGGCGTTGTGAATCACCAGCGCAGCGCCGCGGATGAAATCGAGGAAATCGGCCGCCAGGTCGCCGAACTTGGGCTTGTCGTCGAGAAAATCGTCGCTGATGCCGTGCACCGCGAGCGCACCCGCCTCGCTCTTGCGCTCCGGATTGAAGTAGTGGTGCCAGATGCGTTCGGTGATGCGCCGATTGAGGATCTCGACGCAGCCGATTTCGATGATCCGGTCGCCGAGCCCCACGTTGAGGCCGGTGGTTTCGGTATCGAGCACTATGCTGCGCATCGGAGCCTCAGCGCAGCGATTCCACGCCGCGGTTGGCGAGCGCGTCGGCGCGCTCGTTCTCCGGATGCCCCGCGTGCCCCCGCACCCAGTGCCACGCGACGCGGTGCATGCCGGCGAGGCGATCGAGCTCCCGCCACAGATCCACGTTCTTCACCGGCTTTTTGCCGGCGGTGCGCCAACCGCGGCGCTTCCAGTCGTGCAGCCATTCGCTGATGCCCTTCTGGACGTATTGCGAGTCGGTGTACACCGCCACCTCGCGCGGCGGCTTCAAGGTTTCGAGCGCGCGGATCACCGCCATCAGCTCCATGCGGTTGTTGGTCGTCTGCGGCTCGCCGCCGAACAGCTCCTTCTCCTTTCCGTCCATTTGCAGAATGGCACCCCAGCCTCCCGGCCCGGGATTGCCCTTGCAGGCACCGTCCGTATAAATGCGCACCACTTCAGCGCCGCTCTCGCTTTTCGACATGCAGCCCGTTTTCCCGCTGCGTCACCGGAGCCAGGGCCTTCTTGGGGGCGCGCTTGTCGCGCCAGCTCGGGGTCACCAGGCGCATCCCGGCGACGCGTTTCACCGCGCGAACGACGTAGACGCCGCCGCAGATCGGCCACCAGCGGTCGCCGGCCTTCTCCATGAAGCCGAAGCGCTCGAGCCCTTGGGAAAACGGCGGCGCGTAGCAGCCGAAGCGCCCGCCGTTCAGCTCGAATCCGAGCAGCGAGAGCCAATCCTTGAGCCGCAGCAAGCCGATGAACCTTCCGCACCAGGGGACTTGCCGCCGTTCCCAGCGCAGCGCGCGCGCCGCGCCCCACAGGGAGAGCGGGTTGAATCCGGAAATGACGATGCTGCCCTCGGGCATCAGCACGCGCTCGGCCTCGCGCAGGATCGCGTGCGGTTTCGCGCTGAACTCCAGCACGTGCGGCAAGGCGAGCAGATCGATGCTCTGCGAGGCGAGCGGCAGCTGCACCGGCTCGGAGCGCAGACCGCAGCCCGGATCGAGCCCGGCGCGGACTTTGAGGGGGATGCGCGATTCGCGCAGGAAATCAAGGTCCGGAAGCCCGAGCTGCACCGCGTTGAAGCCGAACACGTCCTCGACCGCCGCGTCGAACTGCCTGCGCTCCCAGGCGAGCACGTACGAGCCCTTGGGCGTCTCGAACCAATCGGCTAGCATTGACCTTTTCGTCGCCTGCAGCACGCTCAGCCACCATGCCCGAAAACAAATTTCAAGTCATCCCTCTGCGCGCCTTCAAGGACAACTATGTCTGGACGCTGCGCAACGCCGAGGTCGCCGCCGTGGTCGACCCGGGCGAGGCGCAGCCCGTGCTGGACTATATCGCGGCCGAGGGGCTGCGGCTGGTCGCGATCCTCGCCACGCATCACCACCAGGATCATGTCGGGGGCATCGAGGAGCTTCGCCAAAGGCACCCGGTCCCCGTTTACGGTCCGCGGGGCGAGCCGATCGCGACGCTCACGCATCCGCTCGGCGGGGGAGACAAGGTCGCCATCGAGGAACTGGAGGTGTCTTTCGAGGTGCTGGACATTCCCGGCCACACTCGCGCGCACATCGCGTATTATGGGGCAAACATGCTGTTCTGTGGCGATACGCTGTTCGCCTGCGGCTGCGGGCGCGTGTTCGAAGGCACGCCGCGGCAGCTGCACGCATCGCTCGAGAAGCTCATGGCGCTGCCCGACGAAACGCTCGTCTATTGCGGACACGAATACACGCTGGCGAACATCGGCTTCGCCAAGGCCGTCGAGCCGGGCAACGCCGCGCTGCTCGAGCGCGAGGCGAGCGATGCTCGGCTGCAGCGCGAGCGCCGCCCGACGCTGCCTTCGACGATCGGACGCGAAAAGGCGACCAACCCCTTCCTGCGGGTGACGACACCCGCGGTCATCGAATCGGCGAACAAGTACCTGGGCAGGCGCGTGAGCGATCCAGCCGGAGTTTTCGCGGCGCTGCGCCAGTGGAAGAACCAGTTCTAGTTTTATTTCAAAAAGGACGCAACTTCTTGCGCCGCCGTGCGTTATGTCGGCCAGGGTACCCTATGGACGACCGTGGAAAAATACCATCTGAATCGGCTACTTCCTTGACCGGCAAGGCAAGCTTGGCTACTATCGCGGCTTTCGCGCAGGAAGGGGCGAAGCCCGTTGGCTGCAAAGCTCGGTAAGCTGCTTGCGTCGACAGCGGTATGCGCGCTGGCTGCCGCGTGCTCGCAGATCCCTTGGGATTCCGCCCCAGGGTCCGTCGCCAACGGTGAAGCTTCGCCGGCTGCGACTCCGCCCTTCGGTTCCGCCCCGGCAGCGCCGCCTGCCGCGGCCGCAGTGCGCGCCCCGGCCGCAGCCGGAGATCCCGCTGCCTTTAAAGCTCCCGCTGCCGCCACCACCCCAGCCGTCCCCAGTCCGAAACCAGCCCTTGTCCTCGCGCCGGTCGGCAAGCCGCAGGAAGCGAAGGACCTCGAGGCTTCGCACGCGGTCGATCTCGCGCGCCCTGCGGACGATCTCTGGGAGCGCATCCGCAACGGCTTCGCGATGGCCGATCTCGACGGCCCGCGGGTGCGCGAGCGCGAGCGCTGGTATGCGAGCCAGCCCGACTATCTCAAGCGCATGGTCGAGCGCAGCAAGCTCTATCTCTACTACATCATCGAGGAAGTGGAAAAGCGCGGCATGCCGAGTGAGATCGCGCTGCTGCCCATGGTCGAGAGCGCGTTCAACCCCATGGCCTACTCGCGCTCGCACGCCTCGGGCCTGTGGCAGTTCATTCCCTCGACCGGCAAGAAGCACCAGCTGAGCCAGAACTGGTGGGCCGACGCGCGCCGCGACGTGATCGCCTCCACCGACGCCGCGCTCGACTACCTGCAGGCTCTGTACGAACTGCACGGCGACTGGCACCTCGCGCTCGCGTCCTACAACTTCGGAGAAAACGGCGTGGCGCGTGCGATCCGGAGAAACGAGGCCAGGGGGCTGCCGACCGACTACCAGAGCCTGAAGATGCCGCTCGAGACGCGCGGCTACGTGCCCAAGCTCCAGGCGCTGAAGAACCTCATCTCGAATCCGCAGGCGTTCGGCGTCAGCCTCGAGCCGATCCCGAACGAACCCTACTTCGCGGCCCTTCCCGCCGGGAAGGACATCGATGTCCGCGTGGCCGCGAAGCTCGCCGAAATGTCGGTGGAGGAGCTGATCGCGCTCAACCCGGCGCTGAACCGTCCCGTGATCTCCGGCCCTCACACCCAGACGCTGGTGCTGCCGGCCGACCGCGTGGACGCGTTCCAGAGGAACCTCGACGCCTACGACCAGCCGCTCACCTCGTGGGAGCCGTATACGATGAAAAAGGGAGACAGCCTCGACCGGCTCGCCGCGAAGCACGGCATCGCGCTTGCAAAACTCAAGCTCGCGAACAGCATCACTTCACGGACGAGGATCGGGCCCGGCTCCCAGCTGCTCCTGCCCATCAAGGGGTCGGACGCCGCCGCCGAGCCCCTTCCCGCGGTGTTCCGCCAGCCGGTCCAGCCCGCGCGGCGCGGCGGCGGGCTCTTGCACATCGTGAGGAAAGGCGAAACCCTCTACGGAATTTCGAGGCGTTATCACGTCAGCACCGACAACCTGCGCCGCTGGAACCATATCGGCGTGCTGACCACGGGCCAGAGGCTCATCATCTACGGACGCGGATCGGGCGGTGCGCGCAAGCCCGTCCAGCCGGTGAAGATTTCGGCGGTCCGGCCGAACCCAAGCGCCGTCGCGGCCCTCTTCCCCTGGCCGATCGCCGTTCTCTCGCCTTCTACGCGAGCTTGACGTTCTTCAGCGGCAGGCTGCGCACCGGCTTCCCGGTCGCCGCGTAGATCGCGTTCATCACCGAAGGCGCCACCACGCAGATCGTCGGCTCGCCCACTCCGCCCCAGAAATCGTAGGTCGGCACGATCACCGTCTCGATTTTCGGCATTTCCGCGAGCCGCAGGATGCGGTAGTTGTGGAAGTTGAGCTCCACCATGCGGCCGTTGTCGACCGTGCACTCGCCGTAGAGCGCCGCGGAG
>DASPXL010000304.1:0-4848 GCA_035637375.1 Burkholderiales bacterium | reverse complement strand
AAGAAGCTTGAAGCGGCGCTGAATTCGTCTGGCGGCATTCGCCGCGGCTGTCTCATGTGGCGGGGAGAGGAAATTACTTGCTCGGCCTTCACCGGTCCTGTTAGAATTCAACCACTTCGACGACCGCCTTGGCGGTCGTTTGTTTTCACAATTCGGTCAACCCTGCCGCACCAGCCTCCGCCGCGTCGCAACGGCGGACCAAGCGGGCGGCTTCATCCATAGGGAGAAGGCATGCGACATTACGAGGTCTGTTTCATCGTTCATCCGGACCAGAGCGAGCAGGTCCCGGCGATGATCGAGCGTTACCGCGCGACGGTGACCTCGAGGAACGGCAAGATCCACCGGCTCGAGGACTGGGGCCGCCGCCAGCTCGCTTTCCCGCTCTCCAAGGTGCACAAGGCGCACTACGTGCTCATGAACATCGAATGCGACGCGGAGGCGCTCGGGGAGCTCGAGCACTCGTTCAAGTTCAACGACGCGGTCCTGAGGCACCTGATCATGAAGATGGATCGCGCCTGGACCACGCCTTCGCCGATGATGAAGGAGGAGAAGGCGAAGTCGGTCCTCGGCCCGGGCGAGGCGCCGCGCGGCGAAGCGCCGCGCAGTGAGGCGGCCAAGCCCGCGGAGCTAAAGCCCGCGGAGCCGGCGGGCGCTTGAGCGTTGGCGCAAGCGAACCGGGTCACGGTCGCAGGCCAGCTGATCGAGCTGGACGCGCTGCGGTATACGCCGGCGCGCGTCGCGGTGCTGAAATTCAGGCTCCAGCACGATTCTGTGCAAACGGAAGCGGGCGGCGAGCGCAAGGTGAGTTGTGAGATTGCCGCGGTGGCGTTCGAGCGCGAAGCGAAGCTCCTCGCCGCGGCGAAACTGGGAAGCAGCGTGAGAGTAACCGGATTTCTCGCCGCAAAGAGCCGTTCCAGCCGGACGCTCATGCTGCACGCGACGGAAATCGAATTCGCAGAAGGAGAGTAGAAATGCCTCCACCCAGAGGCCGGGGCGGTTTCGGCAAGAAGGGCAAGGGAAAGGGCAAGGGCCGCGACAACAAGCGCGACCAGAAGGGCTCGAAGCAGCTCTTCAAGCGGCGCAAGTTCTGCCGCTTCACCGCCGAGAAGATCGAGTGGATCGACTACAAGGACGTCGAGCTGCTCAAGGACTTCATCGGCGAGAACGGCAAGATCATCCCGGCGCGGATCACCGGCACGCGCACCCACTACCAGCGCCAGCTCTCGGGCGCGGTCAAGCGCGCGCGCTATCTGGCGCTCCTGCCTTACACCGATCTGCACTAGGAGCGCGCGATGCAGGTGATTCTCCTTGAGAAGGTCGTCAACCTCGGGGCCTTGGGCGACGTGGTCAAGGTGAAGGACGGCTTCGCCCGCAACTACCTGCTGCCGAAGGGCAAGGCGAAGCGCGCGACGCCCGAGAACCTCGCCGAGTTCGAGAAAAAGCGCGGGGACCTCGAGCGCGTCCAGTCCGAGGCCCTTGCCGCGGCCCGGGAGAAGGGCGCGAAGCTCGAAGGCCTGACGATCCAGATCACCCAGAAGGCGGGCGTCGACGGGCGCCTGTTCGGCTCGGTCACGACCTTCGACATCGTCGAGGCGCTCAAGGGCCAGGGATTCGAAGTCGAGCGCTCGATGATCCGCCTGCCGCAAGGGCCGCTCAAGACCGTGGGCGACCACGCCATCGCGATCGCGCTGCACACCGACGTGCTGGTCCACGTCAAGATATCGGTGCTGGGGGAAACCCCGCAGCAGTGACGAGCGCAAGCCGTTGATGCAAAAGGGGCCGCTTTCACGCGGCCCTTTTGTTTGTGCGTTGGTGTGGGAAGCGGTAAAGTCAAGCTCTTACTACTAACGGCTTGTAACCAGCTTCCATGGCCCAGCCCGCGACGCAAGCTCCGGCCGATTCCCAGCTGCTGAACCTCAGGGTTCCGCCGCACTCGATCGACGCCGAGCAGTCGGTGCTCGGGGGCTTGCTGATCGACAACGGCGCCTTCGACAAGATCGGCGACATGGTCGTCGAAGGGGATTTTTACCGGGACGACCACCGCCGCATCTTCCGCCACATCGCCCGCCTGATCGAAAAGGGCAAGCCCGCCGACGTGGTCACGGTGGACGAGTCGGTCAAGGCGGGCGAGGACAAGGACAAGACCGGCGGCATCGCCTACCTCGCGGCTCTCGCCGGCAACACGCCCTCGGCGCACAACGTTCGGCGCTACGCCGAGATCGTGCGCGAATGCGCGATCCTGAGGAAGCTCATCGAGGTCTCGACCGAGATCGCCGACAGCGCCTTGAACCGCATGGGCAAGGACGTCGGGCAGCTGCTCGACGAGGCCGAGTCCAAGGTCTTCCAGATCGCCGAGGCCGGCGCCAGGACGCGTCAGGGATTCATCGAGATCCAGCCGCTGCTCACGCAGGTCATGGAGCGCATCGACCTGCTGTACCACAAGGACAACCCCTCGGACATCACCGGCGTTCCGACCGGCTTCGCCGATCTCGACCGGTGGACCTCGGGACTGCAGCCGGGTGACCTGATCATCATCGCCGGAAGGCCGAGCATGGGGAAGACCGCGCTCGCGCTCAACATGGCCGAGCACGTCGCGGTGGAAAACAAGCTTCCCGTGGCGGTGTTCAGCATGGAAATGTCGGGCAGCCAGCTCGCGCTGCGCATGCTCGGCTCGATCGGGCGGCTCGACCAGCACAAGCTGCGCACCGGGCGGCTCTCCGACGACGACTGGAACCGCCTGACCACCGCCGTGGGCAAGCTCCACGACGCGCCGATCCTGGTCGACGAGTCGGGCGCGCTGAACGCGCTCGAGCTGCGCGCGCGCGCGCGGCGGCTGCACCGCCAGTACGGCACGCTCGGGCTGATCGTGGTCGACTACCTCCAGCTCATGCAGGCGTCGAGCGAGGGCGAGAACCGCGCCACCGAGATTTCCGAGATCTCGCGCTCGCTCAAGTCTCTCGCCAAGGAGCTGAAAGTGCCGGTGGTGGCGCTGTCGCAGCTCTCGCGCGCGGTCGAGCAGCGCACCGGCTCCCGGCGCCCGATCATGTCGGACTTGCGCGAGTCCGGAGCGATCGAGCAGGACGCCGACCTGATCCTCGCGATCTACCGCGAGGAGGTCTATACGCCCGACACGCCCGAAAAGGGCATCGCCGAGATCATCATTCTCAAGCAGCGCAACGGTCCCATCGGCATGGTCAAGCTGACCTTCCTCGGGGAATACACCCGGTTTGAAAGCCACGCGCAATCCGGCGCGTTCTAGATTTTCCTGCGAGTCATGGGGCTTGCGGGTTCGGCGTTAGTCGTTTCAGGGTTCGAGGGAGGGATCTGTGCTCCGTTACGTCGTCGTGGCCGCGCTCTTGTGCACGGCGCCGCTTGCGCTTGCGCAGGGGACGGCGGATTCTGCCGCCCTTGCCGAAGCCGCATCGAAGCCGGTTCTGGCGGGGAAAGTGGACTTGGTCGAGGGCGACGTGCGCTTCTTCGACAAGAACCGGCGGCGGCGCCTGCCCAGGCTCGGCGATCCCCTCTACGAAGGCGAGAGCATCGCGACCGGCGCGAACGGCGAAGTGCATCTCGGCATGGAGGACGGCGGCTATATCGGCGTGCGGCCCAATACCAAGATGCGCATCGTCAGCTACAAGGCCGAAGGCGGCCCGGACGATCGGTCGGTGATCGGCTTGGTGGAAGGGTCGTTTCGCTCGGTGACGGGCTGGATCGCAAAGCTCGGCGGAAATAGCGACATGGTGCGAACGCCCACGGCGACGATCGGCGTGCGCGGCACCGAGCACGAGCCGCTCGTGATTCCCGAAGGGAGCAAAGCGGGCGAGCCCGGCACCTATGACCGCGTGCACTTGGGCGAGGCCGTGATCCGGACGCCCCAGGGCGCCGTGAACGTGCGGCCGGATCAGGCCGGGTTCGTTCCGCGGCGCGGCGCGGTGCGCCCGCGAGTGCTCGACCGCGTTCCGGATTTTTTCCGGCCGACGCGAAACGAAGGCCGCTTTGCGGGCCTGCACGAGCGCGTCCACGCGCAGCTGGACCAGCGCCGCGAGGAGCGCCGGCAGTTCATCGAGCAGCGCCGCAAGCCGCAGCTCGATCAGCGCGGCGAGCGCAAGCCCGCCGCTGAACAGCGCCAGGAACAGCGCAAGCTGCGGCAGGAGCAGCGCCGGCGACAGAAGACCGAGGATGAACGGGCGGTCGAGGAGCAGCGTCGCGAACGGCTGCAGAAGCAACGCGAGGAGCGCCGCGAGCAGGCGCAGAAAGCGCGCTTCGAACGAGAGCACAAGCAGCGCGAACTGCAGGAACGCCGGCGCGAGGCGGCGGAGAAGCAAGCCGCCGAGCGCGGCGCCAAGGCCGAAGAGCACGCGAAACGCTAACGCGCGCGCAAGGCGGATTGAGTGCGCTCAAGCGCTTGCCCGCGAGCTGAAAGCGCGGCTGCGCTTCAGCGAGCCGAGGCCCGCCGGGTAGATCGCGCCCTAGCCGTATCGCTTCAGCCGGCCGGGATCGAAGAGCTGGTAACGGTTCTTGCCGGTCGCCTTGGCGCGGTACATCGCGAGGTCGGCGCGTTTAAGAAGCCCGTCGGCCTCCTGCCCATCGCGCGGATAGAGGCTCAAGCCGACGCTCATCGTGACGCGCACCCTGTGGCCGCGCAGCTCGTAGTCGCCGCGGCAGCTTGCAAGGAGTTTCTCGGCCATTTTTGCCGCGAGCTCGGGATCGAGGATCTGCTCGAGTATGGCGACGAACTCGTCCCCGCCCATGCGCGCGAGGGTGTCGGTCCTGCGCAAGCTGCCTCGCATGCGCGCCGCGATCTGGCGCAACAACTCATCTCCCGCGTCGTGCCCGAAGGAATCGTTC
>DASPXL010000303.1:0-7968 GCA_035637375.1 Burkholderiales bacterium | reverse complement strand
TCGCGGGGATCGACCACTTCCGCGATCTCCAGCCGCTTCATGAGAAAGCGGATGCGGCGTTCGATCTCGCGCAATCGTTTTTTCCCGTAGAGGTAGTCGGCGTTTTCCGAGCGGTCGCCGTTCGACGCGGCCCACGCCACCGTTTTCGCGAGCTCCGGCCGCTCGACCTCGACCAGCGCCTTGAGCTCAGATTTCAGGCGCGCATGGCCCTCGGGCGTGATGTAGTTCCTGAGCCCCTGGGGCGCCCGGGGCTCGACCTGGAGTTCGTCCTCCGGCGCGTTTCCTTCGCGCGTGAATGCTTTGCTCATCGCCGTGGTGGGTCCGTCCTGACCGCCGTTACGCCTCAACTATAATAAGCCGGAACCCGTGTCAGGAGAGTGCTATGAAGCTCGACAGCAAGCGGGGAAGGGAAATCGCACTTGTGGCCCTGGTCGCGCTTGCCGCGGGTCTCGCCAACCTTCCCGAAGAGCTGCTCGACCAGGTGGGAATCGACCGGGGTTTCCTGCTGGGATCGCTCGCGCTGATGGTGTTCATCGCGCTGTTCCTGTACCTCAAGTTCCAGTTCTTTTTCCTTGTCGTGCTGCTCGCGATCGCCGCGAACATGCCTGCGGAGGTGGCCGAAAACCTGGGCATATCGACCCTGCCCCTGCTCATCGCCATGGCCACCATGGTCGGCTTCTCGGTCATCAACTACGTGGTCGACCTGCTCCCCACGGGCCTTGAGAAAAAGCCGAGGGAACAGAGCGCCGAAGGCATCAAGGTGCTGTTCTACGCCATCGAGAAGGGCAACCTCATCTACGCCCAGAAGATCCTCTCCCAGAACTTCGATCCCAACCTCGTCGCCGAGAACGGCTACACGCCGCTCATGTACGCCGCCGCGCGCGGCGACGCGAAGATGGTCGACCTGCTGCTCAGGAACGGCGCCGACGTCAACATGGTGAGCGGGGACGGCGACACGGCGACCGAGCTCGCCTTGCGGATCGGCTCGCAGGAGTGCGCCGACATCCTGAAGAGGGCGCGCGCCGAGCAATTGGCGCGCGAGCAGGCGGTGCAATCGAGGCAGCCCAAGTAGTACCGACGCTCTTTCCCGGCGGCAGCCGCACCTCCATCGGTAACAGAATGTATCGGATTGGAGCGGCGCGGAACTTCGTCCCGCCGGTGCTGCCCAAATGCGCGTTACCGGAACACTCGGAGACCCCCATGTACGGAAAAAGATTTGCCCTGATCATCGCCGCTTGCGCCGCCGCGGTGACCCTGGGATGCGAGGGCGGCAGGTTCGCCCCCATTTCCAGCGCACAAGCCCAGATCGCCTCGGTTCAAGCACCGGCGCGCGGGCTTCCAGACTTCAGCGCGCTGGTCGAGCAATACGGGCCGGCGGTCGTCAACATCAGCACCACCGCTCGCGTGCGCACCCAGATGCAGCAGTTCCAGGTCCCCGGCGAGCCGGGCGATCCGTTCTACGAGTTTTTCCGCCGCTTCCAGATTCCCCCCCAGGGCGACTCCCTGCGCAAGGGGGTCGGATCGGGGTTCATCGTGAGCGCGGAGGGCTACATCCTCACCAATGCGCACGTGGTCGACGACGCGACCGAAGTGACGGTCAAGCTCACCGACAACCGCGAGTTCCAGGCGAAGGTGATCGGAGTGGACCGGCGCACCGACGTGGCGCTGGTGAAGATCGACGCGAAGAACCTGCCTACGGTCCGGATCGGCGACCCCTCGAAGGCCAGGGTCGGCGAGTGGGTCGCGGCGATCGGCTCGCCTTTCGGCCTGGAGAACACCGTTACCGCGGGCATCATCTCGGCGAAGTCGCGCTCGCTGCCCGACGAGACCTACGTGCCCTTTATCCAGACCGATGTGGCCATTAACCCGGGAAACTCCGGCGGCCCCCTTTTCAACATGGCGGGCGAAGTCATCGGCATCAATTCGCAGATCTACAGCCGCACCGGCGGCTACATGGGACTGTCGTTCGCGGTGCCCATCGACGTCGCGATGAAGGTCAAGAACGACCTGCAGAAGTACGGCAAGGTCAGCCGCGGGCGGCTCGGCGTCACCATCCAGGGAGTGAGCCAGGACCTGGCCGATTCCTTCGGACTGAAGAAGGCGCAGGGCGCGCTGGTCAGCGCGGTCGAGCCGAAGAGCCCGGCGGACAAGGCCGGAATCAAGCCCGGGGACATCATCCTCGAGGTCGACGGGCGCGCGATCGAAAATTCGATCGACCTGCCCCGCATCATCGGCGAGTCGCGCCCGGGGACGGCCGTAAACCTCAAGGTGTGGCGCCATGGCCAAACGCGGGAGCTGCGCGCCTCGCTCGGCGAGATCCCGGCTGAAAAAATCGCCAGAGCCGGCGACGACGCGAGAACGGGCTCGGGCAAGCTCGGCCTCTCGGTGCGCCCGCTCACCGAGGACGAGCGCAATCAGGCCGCAGCAGAAGGCGGCCTGCTCGTCGAGGAAGTCGAAGGCGCGGCGGCGCGCGCCGGGGTGCAGCCCGGGGACGTGATCCTCGCCCTCAACAACCAACCGGTGAAAACCGCCGATCAGCTGCGCCGGCTCGTCGACCGGTCGCGCGGCACGGTCGCGCTCCTGATACAGCGCGAAGGCAACAAGATCTACGTGCCGATCAGGCTGAGCTGATCGCCGGATAGAAGATTGAACCGCGCCCTTCGGGGCGCGGTTTTTTTCGCCTTGTCATTCCCGCGCAAGCGGGAATCCAGAAACGCTTGCGTGCAGCAGTCACTGGATTCCGGCTCGCGCTTGCGCGCGTCCGGAATGACGGACAGGTAGAATCCTCCGGACTCCGAGGAGGACATCATGGCCGCACCCCGCACTCTGCAGTTCGACACGCTCAGCCTGCACGCGGGCCAGAGGCCCGATCCGGTCACGGGCGCGCGCGCGACGCCGATCTACTTCACCACCTCCTTCGTCTTCCGCGACGCGGACCACGCGGCGGCGCTCTTCAACATGGAGCGCAGCGGGCACGTCTATTCGCGCATCTCCAATCCGACCAACGCGGTGCTCGAGGAGCGCGTGGCGGCGCTCGAAGGCGGCGTGGGGGCCGTCGCGACCGCGAGCGGTCAGGCCGCGCTGCATCTCGCGGTGGCGACGATCGCCGGCGCGGGCTCTCACCTCGTCGCCTCTCGCGCGCTCTACGGCGGCTCGCACAATCTGCTTTCCTATACGCTGCCGCGCTTCGGCATCGAGACCACGTTCGTTCGCCCGCGCGACCTCGATGCCTGGAGAAAGGCGATTCGCCCGAACACGAGGCTGCTCTTCGGCGAGACACTCGGCAACCCGGGACTGGAGGTCCTCGACATTCCCGCGGTCGCCGCCATCGCGCACGAGGCGAAATTGCCGCTGCTCGTGGATTCGACCTTCACGACGCCGTATCTGCTGAAGCCCTTCGATCATGGCGCGGATCTCGTCTACCACTCGGCCACCAAATTCCTCGGCGGGCACGGAGTCGCGATCGGCGGAGTGCTGGTCGACGGCGGCACCTTCGACTGGGAGGCATCGGGAAAATTTCCGGAGCTGACCGAGCCCTACGCGGGATTTCACGGCATGGACTTCCAGGAGGAGTCGACCGTCGCCGCGTTCCTCCTGCGCGCGCGGCGCGAGGGCTTGCGCGATTTCGGCGCCTGCATAAGCCCAGCGAGCTCCTTCCAGATTCTCCAGGGGATCGAGACGCTGCCCCTGCGCATGCAGCGGCACGTCGAGAACACGCGCAAGGTGATCGCTTTCCTCGGGGAGCAACCCGCTGTCGAATCCATCGCCTATCCCGAGCTGTCTTCGCACCCGGACAACGCGCTTGCGAAGAGACTGCTCCCGCGCGGCTGCGGCGCGGTGTTCAGCTTCAACCTGAGAGGCGACCGGGCGGGCGGACGGCGCTTTATCGAGGCGTTGAAGATCTTTTCGCATCTCGCCAATGTCGGCGACGCCAAATCGCTGGTGATCCACCCGGCGAGCACCACGCACTTCCGCATGAGCGATGCGGCGCTCGCCGAGTCGGGAATCGGTCCGGGCACGATCCGCCTTTCCATCGGCCTGGAAGACCCGGAGGACCTGATCGACGACCTCTCGCGGGCATTGAGCGCGGCGCAGAAGGGCTGAAGGTGGAGCTCAGGATCGCGAACGAAGCGGTGTTCGCCTACACCGGCGGCAAAGCCTTCGATCCGAAGCTGCCCGCGGTCGTCTTCGTCCACGGCGGCGAGCAGGACCACTGCGTCTGGGCGCTGCAGTCGCGCTACCTCGCGCACCACGGCTACGGCGTGCTCGCGGTCGATCTCCCCGGCCACGGCAGGAGCGGCGGCGCGCCGCTCGCGCGCATCGAGGACATGGCCGGCTGGATCGCCGCCGTGCTGGAAACGGCCGGGGTGAAGGCCGCGGCGCTCGTCGGGCACAGCATGGGATCGCTCGTTGCGCTCGAGCTCGCCGGGCGGCACCCGGAGCGCGTCAGCCGCGTCGCGATGATCGGAACCGCTTTTCCGATGCGGGTGTCGCCTGAGCTGCTCCGGGCCACGCGAAGCGACGAGCCGCTCGCGCGCGACATGATCAATATCTGGTCCCACTCGGGCTGCGCCCACTATCCGGGCAATCCGGGACCGGGTTTCTGGATCATCGGCGGGAACCTGCGCCTGATGCAGCGGCAGAAGCCGGGGGTGCTGCGCGCAGACTTCGCCGCCTGCAACGACTACGCGCGGGGCCTCGAGCGCGCCGCGCAGGTGAAATGCCCGGCGCTTTTGCTGCTCGGCGGTCTGGACCAGATGACTCCCGCCCGCGCCGCGCGGGACATCGCGCGGGCGATTTCCGGCGCGAAGGCTGTGACTCTGCGCGACAGCGGCCACAACCTCATGGCCGAAAAGCCGGACGAGATCCTCGACGCACTGGTGGAATTTCTCCGCGCACGCTGACCGCCCTTCTTTGCAGAACGGCCGAAGCATGATCAAATCGCACCGCATGCGCAGTCCAGCGCTCGTGTTCGGCCTTGTCGTCCCGCTCGCGGCCTTCGGTCAAAGTCCCGCGGAAGATTACGTCCTGGTCGGCGCCGGCCTGCGCGCGCGGCCGGCTTACGACGGCTCCGACTCCCAGCGCGGCGAGCTGGTCCCGGTGCTGAGGTATTACGGCCGGCCCTGGTTCGCGCGCACGACTCAAGGGCTGCTCGAAGGCGGCGCGAGGATCGAGCTCGCGCCCGGGCTCAACCTCGGGGCGCAGCTCGCCTACGAGGGAGGGCGCGCGGCAAGCGAATCCGGTTTCCTGCGAAGTCGCGATGTCCCGGACATCGACCCCGGAATATCCTTCGGCCTGCATGCCGAATGGGACCGGAAGCTCGGCCCGGTCCCGATCACGCTGCTTGCGCGCGTGCGGCGGCACGCGCACGCCGATCTGGGCGCGCAGGCCGACTTGCGGCTCACCGCCGGGATCTACGCCGAAGGAGGCGTTCTTGCCGGAGCATTCGCCCAGGCGACGTGGGCGAACGCGAAATCGGTCCAGTCCTTCTACGGCATTACGCCGCAGCAGTCGGCAGCGACCGGGCTCACGGTATTCGATGCGGGAAGCGGACCCCTGTTTACGAGCATCGGACTTCTCTGGTCGGTGGACTTGAGCCGCGAATGGCTGGCGGTCGGAAGCGCCGAAGCGCGCAAGCTTCGCGGCGATGCCGCGCGCAGCCCCCTCACCGAGCGCACCTCGAACTACTATGCGAGCGTCGGCCTCGCGTACCGGTTCTAAGAACCGGTTGCAAAAAGGTGTCATCCCCGCGAAAACGAGCGGAGGCGAGTTTCGAGGAACGGCCAAGCGGGGATCCAGTGACTTTCACGCCGCTGGATTCCCGCTTGCGCGGGAATGACGGCATTTGCGTCCGCTCATTTTGCAACTGGTTCTAAGCGAGATCCCGGGCCGCTGTAAAATAGACGCATGGCTGCGCTTGACCTGGCTCACACATTGCTCCCGCAAGGCCCTTTCCTGTGGCCTTTCCTCTTCGGCGCGGGCATCTACGGAATCCGGTATCTGCTGCTCGCCGGCATCGCGTTCCTGGCCTGGTACGGAAAACGCGCCGTTCAGCCCCGCAATCGCAAGCTCCAGGACGCCGCGCCCCGGGCCGGGCAGATCCGGCGGGAAATCGCCTACTCCGTCATGGCCGTGCTCATCTTCGGCGTCATCAACGGGGTGATCTTCGGCTACGGCATCGCGCCCCACACCCAGCTGTATTGGAACGCGGCGCAGTACGGCTGGGTCTACTTCTGGCTGAGCATTCCCCTCATGATCGTCGTGCACGACGCGTATTTCTACTGGACCCACAGGCTGATGCACACCCGGGCGCTGTTCCGTACGTTTCACGGCGTGCACCACCTCTCGACCAACCCCACGCCTTGGACGTCTTACGCCTTTCACCCCTTCGAGTCGGTCGTCGAGGCGCTCGGAGTGGTGCTGATCTTCTTCATCATGCCTTCGCACCCGTCGGCTCTGCTGATTTTCCAGACCGTCTCGACCCTCATCAACGTATACGGCCATCTCGGCTTCGAGCTCTATCCCCGCGGCTGGCCGCAGCACCCGCTGGGCCGCTGGATCAACACCTCGGTCGCACACAACGCCCACCACGACAAGGCGCGCCACAACTACGGCTTCTACTTCCTGTTCTGGGACCGCTGGATGGGGACGCTCGATCCGTCCTACGAGGCGAGATACCGCGCGAAATTTGCGGTGTAGCCGCGAGCTCCAGACAGGACGCATAATGAAAGGAAATCTCTCGAGCGCCGCGCTGCGGGCGGAGCTCGCGTGCTTCGCGCTTGCCCTAGCGCAAGCCGCGCCCGCGCAGCGCCTGCAGGTCGAGCGCATCAAGCTGCCGCCGGGCTTCGAGATCGGCGTCTTCGCC
The DNA here is from genome assembly GCA_035637375.1 of Burkholderiales bacterium. Taxonomy (GTDB): domain Bacteria; phylum Pseudomonadota; class Gammaproteobacteria; order Burkholderiales; family SG8-39; genus VBDM01. The sequence continues at coordinate 1,103 of DASPXL010000303.1, read as the reverse complement.
GACGACGTTCCGGATGCGCGCTCGCTCGCGCTTGGAAGGAGCAACGTGCTCTTCGTCGGCACGCGCTCGGACGGACGCGTGTACGCGGTGCGTTACCGGGACGCAAGGGCCACGCAGGTCATCACGCTCGCCTCGGGCCTCAAGATGCCGAACGGCGTGGCGGTGCGCGACGGCGCGCTCTATGTCGCGGACGTCAGCCGCATCCTGCGCTTCGACGACATCGAGGCGCATCTCGACGCGCCGCCGAAACCGGTCGTCGTCACCGACCGTTTTCCCCGCGAGACGCACCACGGCTGGAAATTCATCCGCTTCGGCCCCGACGGCCGACTCTACGTTCCGGTCGGCGCGCCTTGCAACATCTGCGAGCCCGACCCCGCGCGCTACGCGCTCATCTCGCGGATCAGGCCGGACGGCTCCGGCTACGAAGTGTTCGCTCGCGGCGTGCGCAACTCCGTCGGGTTCGACTGGGACCCGCGCACGAAGGAGCTGTGGTTCACCGACAACGGACGCGACTGGCTGGGGGACGAGCTGCCCGCCGACGAGCTGAACCACGCGCCCAAGGCCGGCATGCACTTCGGCTACCCGTACTGCCACCAGGGCGATACCGCCGATCCGGAGTTCGGCAAGCGCGCGTGCTCGGAATTCTCACCGCCCGCGGTGAAGCTCCGGCCGCACGTGGCGGCGCTCGGCATGCGCTTCTACACCGGCAGCCAGTTCCCGCCCGAGTACCGCAACAACCTCTTCATCGCCGAGCACGGTTCGTGGAACCGCTCGAGAAAGATCGGCTACCGGATCAAGCGCGTGGTGATCGAAAGTGGGCGGGTGGTGAAGCACGAAGTCTTCGCCGAAGGATGGCTGCAGGGCGAATCCGTCTGGGGTCGGCCGGTGGATCTGGAAGTCATGCCCGACGGATCGTTACTTGTTTCAGACGACCACGCGGGAGCGATCTATCGGATCGCGTATCGCGGTCGGTAAGCCCTACTCGGGACGCACCGCGGTGACGCGGCTTACCCGGCGGCTCGCTCGATCGGCACCGTCCATACAAAGGGCTGGGAGGTCCCGACGCTCATCACTCCTATCGCGCGCAGAAACGGCTCGAGGTC
>DASPXL010000302.1:0-4523 GCA_035637375.1 Burkholderiales bacterium | reverse complement strand
TCGCTTCATCTTAACCCGACCGGCGCGCCCCCTGCCAGCAGCACCGGTCCTTCGCTCCCATGTCCTCGCCTGCCCTCCCCCCCATAGTGCTCGCCTTCGCCGCCACGGATCCGACAGGCGGCGCGGGGGTGCAGGCGGATCTTCTGACCCTCTCCTCGATGGGCTGCCACGCGCTTTCCGTAGTGACCGCGATCACCGTCCAGGACACCGCCGGGGTCGAGAATCTGCAAGCGGTCGATTCCGATTGGGTGGCGGACCAGGCGCGGCTTGTGCTCGAGGATATGCCGGTAGCCGCGTTCAAGGTCGGGCTGGTCGGCAGCATCGAGAACATCGCAGTCATCGCCGAGGTCGTGTCCGATTACCCCGACGTGCCGCTCATTTTCGACCCGGTGCTCGCCTCCGGGCGCGGAGACGAACTTGCGACCGAGGACATGATTTCGGCGATGCGCGAGCTGCTTTTGCCGCAGACCACGATTCTCACGCCAAACAGCCGCGAGGCGAGGCGGCTCGCTCAAAGCGAGGGCGAGGACGATGAGGAGGAGCTTGCCCTCCCCGACGCCGCGGAAAAATTGCTGAGCCTCGGGTGCGAGTACGTTCTCATCACGGGCACGCACGAGAACACCCCGCAAGTGGTGAATACGCTTTACGCCCCGGAAGGCATAGTTCGCTCCGACAGCTGGGAGAGGCTCCCCGGGAGCTATCACGGTTCGGGCTGCACGCTTGCGGCCGCGATCGCGGCGACCCTCGCCAACGGTCTCGATCTGCCCGAAGCGGTGCGCGAGGCCCAGGAATACACCTGGCAAACGCTCAACGCCGGTTTTCGTCCGGGCATGGGGCAGTACATACCGGATCGGTTTTTCTGGGCACGGGAGATGGATGAGCCGGGCGCAGGCAAGGACTGAGCGGTTTCCCGTCCGGTCCACGGGATTTCAAGGGCTGTACGCAGTTACGCCCGATGAGCCCGACACCGAGGTGCTCGCGCACAAGGTCCGCAAGGCGCTTGCGGGCGGAGCACGTATCGTGCAATACCGCAACAAGTCCGCGAACGCCAGCTTGCGCCTCGAGCAGGGCGCGGAGCTGCTCGCGCTGTGCCGCACAGCGGGTGCTCCGCTCATCGTCAACGACGACCTCGATCTCGCGCTCGCGATCGGCGCGGATGGCCTGCACCTTGGGCGCGGGGACGCTGCCCTCGCCGCCGCACGCGCGAGGCTGGGTGGCGGCAGATTGCTGGGCGCTTCGTGCTACGACAGGCTCGAGCTCGCGATCGCCGCGCGCAGCGCCGGCGCCGATTACGTCGCTTTCGGCAGCGCCTTCCCTTCCGCCACCAAGCCGGGCGCGATGCCCGCCCCGCTCAGTCTGTATCGCGAGGCCAAGGCGCTTGTGGATTCATCTATTGTCGCAATTGGCGGCATCACACCCGAGAACGCGCACATCGTGATCGAGGCCGGGGCCGACGCCGTTGCCGTGATCAGCGCGCTGTTTGACGCGCCCGACATCGAGGCTGCGGCGCGCAGATTCGATCACCTATTTTGCAAGAAAGAACGATGAGCAAGAACGAATCGCTGTTTGCCCGCGCGCAGATGACCATCCCTGGCGGAGTGAATTCCCCCGTGCGCGCGTTTCGTGCTGTGGGCGGCATGCCGCGCTTCATCGTGCGCGGCGAGGGCAGCCGCATCTGGGACGCCGACGGTCGCGAATACCTCGATTACGTCGGGTCTTGGGGGCCGCTCGTGCTCGGGCACGCCGACCCTGATGTCCTCGCCGCGGTTCGCGAGGCAGCGGGCCGCGGGCTTTCCTTCGGCGCGCCGACCGAACTCGAGGTCGAGATGGCCGAGCTGCTGGTGCGAATCGTCCCTGGGCTGGAACTGGTGCGACTGGTCAGCTCCGGGACGGAGGCGACCATGTCGGCGCTGCGCCTTGCGCGCGGATTCACAGGACGGCCGCGCATCATCAAGTTCGAGGGCTGCTACCACGGACACGCGGACAGCCTGCTCGTCAAGGCCGGTTCGGGCGCGCTGACCCTCGGCAATCCGAGTTCGGCCGGGGTGACGGCCGAAACTGCGGCACAGACGCTCGTCCTCGACTACAACGATGCGACGCAACTCGACGCGGCATTTCGCGAGTTGGGGGATTCGATCGCCTGCGTGATCGTCGAGCCGGTCGCCGGAAACATGAACCTGATTGTGCCGCGGCCCGGATTTCTCGAGCGCATTCGCGAGCTCTGCTCGCGGCACGGGGCGGTGCTGATCTTCGATGAAGTCATGACGGGCTTTCGCGTCGGGCTAAAAGGCGCGCAGGAACTCTACGGCGTGCGGGCAGACCTCGTCACGCTCGGGAAAGTGATCGGCGGCGGAATGCCCGTGGGTGCATTCGGCGGCCGCCGCGACATCATGGAGAGAATCGCGCCCCTTGGGCCGGTCTACCAGGCCGGCACGCTTTCGGGCAATCCGCTCGCGGTAGCCGCGGGGGTCGCGACCCTGAGAAAGCTGCAGGCGCCGGGTTTCTATGAACGCCTCGCCGCGACGGCGCGCTCGCTCTGCGACGGCCTCGCCTCGCTCGCGGGCAAACACGGTGCCGCTTTCTCGGCGCAATCGGTCGGCGGCATGTTCGGTCTGTATTTCCGCAGCCGACCGCCCGCAAGCTACGCCGAGGTCATGCAATGCGACAAAGCTGCGTTCGCCCGCTTCTTTCACGCGATGCTCGAGCGCGGCGTGTACTTTGCGCCTTCGGCCTACGAAGCGGGCTTTGTGTCCGCGGCGCACTCCGAAGCGGACATCGCGGCCACGATCGCCGCGGCGGACGCCGCATTGGGTTCGATGTCGTAGACTCGGGCTCGAGCTATCGCGTCATCGCTTCGCACGCGAGCCGGTCACACCAGGAAAAGCGTAGCCAAGCCCAGGAAAATGAAAAACCCGCCGCTGTCGGTGATCGCGGTGATCAAGACCGAGGAACCGAGCGCGGGATCGCGCCCGAGCCGCACCATGGTGAGCGGGATCAGCACTCCGGCGGAGGCTGCGAGCACGAGGTTCAACGTCATCGCCGCGGTCATCACCAGGCCCAGCGACACCTTCTGGTACAGCCAATAGGCGATCAATCCGAGCGCACTTCCCCAAAGAAGGCCGTTCAGCAGCGAGACGCCCAGCTCCTTGGCCAGCAGTTTTTTCGCGTGCTCCCTTTGCACTTGGCCGAGCGCGATCGAGCGCACGATCATGGTGATGGTCTGATTGCCCGAGTTGCCGCCTATGCCCGCCACGATGGGCATGAGCGCGGCGAGCGCCACCAGTTTCTCGATCGAGTGCTCGAAGGCGCCGATCACGCGCGAGGCGACAAAAGCGGTGATGAGATTGATCGCCAGCCACGACCAGCGGTTCTTCACGCTTGCCCAGACCGAGGAAAACACGTCCTCCTCCTCGCGCAATCCGGCCTGCGTCAGGAGCTCGCTCTCGCTCTTGCTCCGGATGAAATCGACGACCTTGTCCACCGTCACGCGCCCGACGAGCTTGCCTTGCCCGTCCACCACGGGCGCGGAGACCAGGTCGTAGCGCTCGAACGCCTTCGCGGCCTCCTGGGCCCTGTCACCGGGTTGCAGCGTGACGACGTCGCTCACCATGACTTTCCCGACACTGTGCTCGAGCTCGGAGACGATCAGCTTCGCGAGCGGCAGCACGCCCTTCAAGCGCTCGTCGCGGTCGACCACGAAGAGCTGGTCGGTGTGGCGCGGCAGCGCGTCGAAGCGCCGCAGGTAGCGCGTGACCGTCTCGATCCCGGTGTCCTCGCGCACGCTGACGACGTCGAAATCCATGAGCGCTCCCACCGCATCCTCGGGATACGACATCGCCGCGCGCAGCTGCTCGCGTTCTTCGATCGGCAAGGCCTGGAAAACGTCGTGGATGACCTCCTCGGGCAGGTCCGGCGCAAGGTCGGCGATCTCGTCGGCCTCCAGCTGCTCGGCCGCGGCGACGAGCTCCCGCGAGTTCATGTCCCGGATGAGCGTCTCGCGAACGGCATCGGAGGCCTCGAGCAGGATCTCGCCGTTGCGTTCCGCCCTGACCAGATCCCAGACCGCGAGCCGCTCCTCCAGCGGCAGCGACTCGAGGACGTAGGCGATGTCGGCCGGATGCATGGAGTCGAGCTTGGCGCGCAACTCGGCGACGTCCTCCCCGTGGACGGGGGATTCCGCCAAATCGTGCTTCGGCATTTCCTCGCGCTCGACCAAGCGCTCGACCAGCTTGTGTCGGCGCAGGAGCTCCTGGACTTCGTGCAGGTCGGCCTTGAGGTCCTCGAGTTCCTTCTTCGGGCTCAGGGTTTCGATCGTGCGCTCCGTTCAGCGTTTCACCCTGGATTACACCGGGGGTGTGGCGCCGCGGAACGACGCCGGATGCGCCCCACGCGGCTGCGGCGATTGTAGCAGCGCGCTGTATCATGGCGAAAGAAAAATCTCGTCCCATGGCACCCGACAGCGCCGCTCTCGCAGAGGACGTCCGCCCTACTGAAGTGCTTGCCTGGGCGATGTACGACTTCGC
>DASPXL010000301.1:0-13627 GCA_035637375.1 Burkholderiales bacterium | reverse complement strand
GCGAACGGCAGCTCGAGGGCCCCGGCGCAGGCAAAGTCGGCGCGCAATCCGCTCTGCGGATCGATCAGCACGCTCTCGATGCCGTCGGGCTTGGGCAGGGCGAGCGGCTCCGGATTGAGCGCAGCCATCATCTCGCCCCACACCGGCAGCGCGGCGCCCGCGCCCGAGAGGCGCGCCGCGCGGTTGTCGTCGTAGCCGATCCACACGACCGCGAGCCGGTCGCCGGTGAATCCCGCGAACCAGGCGTCGCGCTGCTCGTCGGTGGTGCCGGTCTTGCCCGCGACGGCGCTCTCCGGCGGCAGCCAGTTCGCGAGGCCCCGCGCCGTGCCTTCGCGCACCACGCCCTGCATCGCGGCGGTGAGAAGGTACATCGGCTCGGGCGGGAACGCCTGCTCCACCGCGAGCGGATAGCGCTTGAGCGGCCGGCCTTCCTGCGTGGTGACTTCGCGGATCGCGCGCAGCGGCGTGCGGAATCCGCCGCTCGCGATCGTCTGGTACATCTGCGCCACCTCGAGCGGGCTCATCTCCGCGGCGCCGAGCAGAGTGGACGCGAAAGGGTTGAGTGGCCTCTCGATGCCGAGCCGCTTCACGGTCGCGAGCACTTTTTCGACGCCGAGCTCGGTCCCCAGGCGCGCCGTCGCGGCGTTGTAGGACTGCGCGAGCGCCGTGCGCAGAGGCACCATGCCGTGGAACGTCTTGTCGTAGTTCGTCGGCTCCCAGTCCGGCGCGCCGCGGCTCCTCCACACGAAAGGCCCGTCGTCGATCGGCGTGACCAGGGTGTAGCGCGTAGGCTCGGCGAGCGCCGTGAGATAGATCGCGGGCTTGAGCAGCGATCCCACGGGCCGCGCGGCGTCCAGGGCCCGGTTGAAGCCGCGGTAGCGCACGTCGCGCCCGCCGATCAGCGCCTGCACCTCGCCCGTCTGCGTGTCGGTGACCACGACCGCGCCTTCGAGGCCCGGCGCGCCGAAGCGCTTCTCCTTGTCGAATTGCGCGATCCTGCGCTCGAGCGCCCGCTCCGCCGCGCCCTGCACGCGCGGGTCGAGCGTGGTGAACACCCTCAGGCCTTCGGAGCGCAGGTCGGCTTCGTCGTATCCCTGCCGCAGCTGCCGGTGCACGAGCTCGAGGAAGGCCGGGTGAGGCGAGGTGCCCATCGAGGCCTTCTGGTTCACCCCGAGGCCCGCCTCCCGCGCGGCCGCGTATTGCTCCATCGTGGCGTAACCCCGCTCCTTCGTCTCGCGAAGCACGACGTTCCTCCGCTCGAGCGCGCGCTCCGGGTGGCGGTAGGGGTCGTAGACGGCCGGGCCCTTCACCATGGCGACGAGGAGCGCGCTCTCGGCGAGCGTGAGATGCTCGACGGTCTTGCCGAAGTAGTAAAGCGAGGCGAGCCCGACGCCGTGGATGGCGCGGTCGCGGTCCTGGCCGAGGTAGATCTCGTTGAGATACGTCTCGAGGATCTCGTCCTTCTCGTAGTGGATCTCCAGCAGCACCGCCATCATCAGCTCGGTGATCTTGCGCTGGAGCGTGCGCTCCGGGCTGAGGAAGAAGTTCTTCACCAGCTGCTGCGTGAGGGTGCTCCCGCCCTGGAGCCCCCTCAAGCGGACGAAGTTCACCGCGGCCCGGGCGATGCCGCGCAGGTCGAAGCCGTGGTGGGAGTAGAAGCTGCGGTCCTCGTTCGCAATGAGCGCCTCGACCAGCGGCTTCGGCACCTCGGCGAGCCGCACGAGCACGCGGTCCTGGTTGTTCGCGGGATAGATGCCGCCGATCGGCAAGGGCTCCAGGCGTGCGAGCGGCAGGTCGCGCCCTTCCGCGTCCTGCACCGCCTTGACCGCGCCGCCGTCGAACGCCACCCGGACGCGCTTCGGGCCTTGAGGCCCGTCCCAGAACACGAACGGCCGCACCGCGACCTCGAGCCAGTCGTTGTCGCGAATGAACCAGCCCGACTCGCCCTCGCGCGCTCCCTCGCGGTAGCCGGCCTCCTGCAGCTCGCGCGTCACGTCGATCTGAGCGATGCGCAGCCCCGCGTGCAGCTCGAGCGGCCGCGCGTAGATGCGCGCCGGCAGCGCGAAGCGCCGCCCCTCGAACTCGCTGCGCACGCGAAAGTCGAGGTACAGCGTGAACCCGGCCATGAGCAGGGCGACCGTGAGGAGGGCGAAGCGGAGGGTGCGCCAGAATTTTGCGCGGTCGAACATCCGGCGGATTTTACTTTGTTACGGGGCGTTGGCGGGCTATCGCGACGGGGTGAAGCAGGGAAAGCGCCGGCCGCGATGCTCGAGTGTCGCTCTGCGGCGACACCGGCGGTGCCGGTCAGACGAGCGGTTGCAGCAGGCGCGCGGCCTCGGCGTGGTTTTCGCCCAGCCATTCGAGGGCGCGGCGGGCGCCAGCGCGGACCTTTGCGCGCATCGGCTTGCGCATCGCGGCTATCGCCTCCTCGAGCAGGAAATCCTGTTCCGGCGCGATCGCCGCGGCAAGCGCGGCGGCGTGGAAGGCGTCCTTGTCGCGTTTGGGATTGTCCGAGCCCGAGCGCAGCGCGTACACCGCAAGCTTGTGGACGCAGTATCGCCCCGCGTGGGGGACCGCGATGGGAACCACGCGGTCGCGCCCGATCAACACCGACTGCGTGGGCTGCTCGAGCAGGAATCCCAGATACGGCAACCCGACCGCGTGCGCCTTCAGCTCCGGGATTCTGACCGAGCGATAGGGCTCGCCCTTCGCCGGCACGAGCAGATCCACCTTGAGGGCCCTGCCGCGGACCTTGTAGGAAGTGGGCGGCGCGCCGCGCTTCAGCTGGGGCACTTCGTGAAACGGCAGACCCGTCTCGCGCAGCAGGCCCAGAAAGCCGTCCTTCGGCAGCGCCGCGACCTCGATCCGCCCCGCGCGCGCGATGTCCACGTCCTCGGTCATCGGATGCGGCACCGTCGCGCCCAGCTCGTTCATCAACGCGCCGAAAGCGTGCGAGCCGACCAGCAGCGCGCCGCCCCGGAATATGCCGGCGTTGAAGAGCCGCGCCACGGTCACGAGCGTCGAGTTGTCCGCGCCGTAGAAGCCGATCTTGCGCAGGTCGCGGCTCGCGCTCGAGAAAGCCGCCGCCGCGCGGATCTCGTCCGACACGGCCTCGAGGCGCGCGTTCGTCTCCCGCTCGCCTTCCGGGCCCAGGTAATCGGCGAGGCGCTTCCCGGCCGCGTCGTAGCGGTAGCGGTAGACGAAGCGGGAATTGCCGCGCCGCTCGACCTGGATCGCGCCCGGCGTCGCGAGCGGCACCTCGCGCTGCGCGAGCGCGAGCTCCTTCGCCTGCGCGTAGGCGGTGCGGAACGAAAGGCCGAAGCGCTTCAGACGGATCGTGGCCATGCGGGCCGGGGGTTGTGGAACAGAATCATATTCTATTCCACAAAAGGATTGGGCGCGAGCCCAGGCACTGGCCGCGATGCTCAAGTGTCGCCCTGAGGCGACACCGAAGGATCACGCGCTTCCGGGGATGGGCTGGGTGCCGGATCCGGCCGCGGCGGGGCGCTTCAATCTGAAATAGCACACCCTCTTGACAATATATGTAGATACATGTAAAGTGCACAACATTGACTGAATTGAAACCTCCCAAATGGCCTTGAAGCTCCCCTGCTATTGCGCCTCGTTGAGGCAAGCAACGAGGGCGATTTCTCAGGAATACGATCGAGCGATGCGTCCGCTCAATCTGACGGGCACTCAATTCACCCTTCTGAGAATGCTCAACGAGCTTCCGAGTGCGCGCGTCAATGATCTCGCGGAGGCGCTCGCGATGGACCAGACCACCGTGTCCAGGACACTCGCCCTGATCAAGGACGCCAAGCTGATAGAGCGACAAGCCGGCGAAGACCGTCGCGAAGCGCGATGGGTGCTGACCGCAGCGGGACGAAAGAAGCTGCGAGAAGGCTCGCCGCTTTGGGAGTCGGCTCAGAGGCGCGTCGAGTCGCTCATAGGCGCGGATCAAGCCGAACGACTCAAGGACGCGGCGTTTCGGCTAACTCAAAAACTCGCCCGATAAAATTTTTTCCGCATAACTATGCATATACATATACCTTCTACTATGAATACTTTCTCCGAACCCAAACGAACCGCCGGTCTCGCCGCAGTCTTTGCGCTGTCCTTCTTCCTGGGCATCGGCTCGATGCTCGCCGGCTGCGCGAAAAAGCCCGAGGCATCGGCCAAACCCCGTCCGGTCAAGGCGGTTCGAATTGCAGCGGATGGTGACGCTACCCCGCTGACCTTCTCGGGCGAAGTTAGGGCGCGCTACGAGACGACGCTCGCTTTTCGCATCCCCGGAAAAGTCCTGTCGCGCCATGTGGACGTGGGCAACTCGGTAAAGAAGGGCCAAGTGCTTGCCCGGCTCGATCCGAGCGATTACCGGTTGGCGGCGCAGGCGCTCGCCGCTCAGCTTTCGGCCGCGCGAAAGGACAGGGACTTCGCCAAGGACGACCTCGATCGCTATCGCGATCTCCTCGAGCAGAAGCTCATCAGCCGGGCGGAGTATGACCGGCGGGAAACTTCATTCCATACCGCCAACGACCGGGTTGCCGCGCTCGAAGCGCAACTGAAGCAGGCGGAAGACCAAGTGGAGTACGCCGCTCTGCTTGCCGACCGGGACGCTGTCGTGACGGCCCTCTACATCGAGGCGGGACACGTCGTGACGGCCGGACAGCCGATCGTGGCGCTCGCGCAGCTCAACGAAAAGGAAATCGCAATCAGCGTCCCGGAGCACCAGCTTGCCGGAATCCGGGGTGAAAAAGATGCCACTGCGACTCTCTGGGCCGAGCCCGACAAGCCGCTGCCCGCGAGCGTGCGCGAGGTAGCGCCCAGTGCCGATCCTGCCTCGCGCACCTACGCCGTCCGAGTCCGTCTGAAAGATGCGCCTGCCTGGGTGCAGCTCGGCATGACGGCGTCCGTGTCTTTTAGAGGCACCGCCGCACCCCGCACGACGATACCGCTTCCAGCCTTATTCCAGCCGCAGGACCGCCCGGCCGACAAGCCGCGCGTGTGGGTCGTCAACGAGCAGACGCATACGGTGACCTCCGTACCGGTCCGCGTCGGCGAGATGGTCGGCGAGGAGCGGATCGTCGTCGAGGGCCTCGAGCGCGGGCAGCGTGTCGTCGTTGCAGGCGCAAGCAGGCTGCGCGAGGGGCAGTCGGTACGTATTCTGGACGAGGGCAGCTCGCTGACCTACGCAAGGCGAGGAAAAGGAACCCCGGCCCAGGCGGAAGCCGTCGAGGTGCCCACGCCGCCGCTCCAGCCCACAACCACTCGCGTGGCGCAAGAACGATGAATCGCTTCAACCTCTCCGAATGGGCGTTGCGGCATCAAGCCTTCGTCGGGTTCATGCTCGTGATGCTGATACTGGGCGGCGTCTTCGCGTACCTGCGCCTCGGTCAACGCGAGGATCCCGAATTTACGTTTCGCGTAATGGTAGTGAAGACGCTCTACCCCGGCGCCACCGCAAAAGAGGTCGAGGAGCAGGTGACCGACCGCCTCGAGAAAAAGATCCAGGAGTTGCCCTATCTCGACTATCTCCGGAGCTACTCTCGGCCGGGAGAATCGGAGATCTTCGTCACGCCGCGTCAGGACGTTCCGCCGCGGGAGATTGCGGACCTCTGGTACGAAGTGCGGAAGAAAATAGGAGACATCAAGCATACGCTGCCGCCGGGTGTGGTCGGCCCGTTTTTCAACGACGAGTTCGGCGATACCTACAGCGTCCTCTACGCCTTCTCCGGCGAAGGCTTCGGCTACGCCGAGCTGAAGGACTATGTGGATGAAGCTCGGCAACAGCTGCTTCGCGTTCCGAACGTCGAGAAGTGCGATCTCATCGGAACACAGGACGAGAAGATCTACGTCGAGTTCTCCGACAAGAGGCTTGCGCAACTCGGGCTCGACTCGGTGCAGGTCGGTGCGGCGCTCCAGGCGCAAAACAGCGTCGTGCCCGCGGGCACCGTTATCACGCCTTCGCGCAATGTCCCGCTGCGCGTGTCGGGCAAGTTCAACTCGATCGCCGAGATCGAAGCGCTCCCGCTTTATATAAACGGCAACACGTTTCGCGTCGGCGATGTCGCAAACGTGACTCGGACCTACCAGGACCCGCCCGAGTTCAAGATGCGGTTCAACGGAAAGGAGGTCATCGGGCTCGGCATCAAGATGAACAAGAAAGGCGACGTGCTCGAGCTCGGCAAGAACCTCGAATCGGCGATGGCGCGCGTTCAGGCGGAGCTGCCCGTAGGCATAGACGTTGAGCAGGTCGCAAACCAGCCGCGGGTGGTCAGGACCGCGATCGGCGAGTTCCTCCGCACATTCTCCGAAGCGGTAGCCATCGTCCTGGCGGTGAGCCTCATGAGCCTCGGATGGCGGACCGGGGCGGTCGTCGCGCTCACCGTGCCGGTCGTCCTCGCCGGGACGTTCCTCGTCATGTTGCTTGCGGGGGTCGACTTTCACCGCATTTCGCTCGGCGCGCTGATTCTCGCGCTGGGGCTCCTCGTCGACGACGCCATGATCGCCGTGGAGATGATGGCGAGAAAGCTCGAGGAGGGTCTCGATCGAATCAAGGCCGCGAGCTTCGCTTACGCTTCGACGGCCTTTCCGATGCTGACGGGCACGCTGATTACCGTCGCGGGCTTCCTGCCGGTCGGGCTCGCCCGGTCCTCGGCCGGCGAATATACCGGATCGATCTTCCAAGTGGTCGGGATTGCGCTGATTCTTTCATGGATAGGCGCGGTGATTTTTACGCCCTACCTGGGTTATCGCATCCTCAAGGCGCGATCGCCAGACGCCTCGAGGTCGAGGGACGTGTTCGACACGCCCTTCTACCATCGCCTGCGCCACGCCGTCGATTGGTGCGTCGAGCATCGACGGCTGGTGGTCATTGCGACGCTTGCGCTCTTCATTGCCGGTATCGCCGCATTCAGGTTTGTCCCGAGACAATTCTTCCCGCTCTCCAACCGGCCCGAGCTGATCGTCGACATGTGGCTTCCGGAAGGAGCGCGCTTTGCCGAAACCGAAGCCGCCGCGAAGCGCTTCGAGAAAGTCCTGGCAAAGGACGGGGAGGTGCTGCACTACGCCACCTACATCGGCGGCGGCACGCCCCGGTTCTTTCTTCTCATCTCGCAGCAGCTGGCGCTCACGAACCTCGCCGAGTTTGTCGTGATGACCCAGGACAACGAGGCGCGCGAACGCGTGTTGCATCGGATACGCGCGGCGTTCTCGGACGATTTTCCGGGCATCCGGGGCAGGGCCATGCGGCTCAATGTCGGTCCTCCGTTTGATTATCCGATTCTATTTCGCGTGATGGGCGAGGATCCTGCTGTCGTGCGCCGGATCGCAGGCCAAGTCGCCGATGTCATGCGCGCCAACCCGTCCGTCATGGAAGTCGACAACGATTGGAACGAGCGCATCCCGGTGGTGAATCTCGAGCTCGCGCAGGACAAGGCACGGGCCCTCGGAGTGAGCTCGGCGGCCCTCGGGCAGGCTCTACAAGCGCATTACACGGGCCTCGCCGTGGGGCAATACCGCGACGGCAACAAGCTCGTCGATATCGTCTGGCGCGCGCGCCCGGATGGACGCGGGGCTCTGGATCAGTTGCCGAACGTCGCCGTGCGAACAGCGAACGGACATGCGGTGCCGGTTTCGCAGCTCGTCAAGCTCCAGACCGGATTCGAAGACGGAATGATCTGGAGACGAGACCGTTTCCCGACGATCTCCATGCGCGCCGACATCGTCGACGGCGTTCAACCGCCGGACGTTTCCGCGCAGATCGAAAAACAATTGATCCCGATTCGCGAGGCGCTTCCCGCGGGCTACTTCATCGAGACGGGCGGGCCTTATGAAGACAGCACCATCGCCCAAAAATCCGTTCTTACCTGGATTCCGCTGGTCGTCGTCGTCACCCTGATCCTTCTGATGGCGCAGCTGCACGATCTGCGGCGCACGCTCCTCGTTTTCATCACGGCGCCCATGGGGATCATCGGCGCGGCGTTCGCTCTATTGGTCACGCGTGCCCCGTTCGGCTTCGTGGCTCTGCTGGGGCTGATCGCGCTTGCCGGAATGATAATGCGCAACTCGGTCATTCTCGTCGACCAGATCGAGCAGGACGAAGCGGCCGGCCGGGACACATGGACCGCGATCGTGGAATCCGCGGTGCGGCGCTTTCGCCCGATCATGCTCACGGCCGCCGCGGCGATCCTGGCGATGATTCCGCTCGCGAGGAGCGACTTCTTCGGCCCGCAAGCGATCACGATCGGCGGCGGCCTGCTGGTGGCGACCATCCTGACGGTGTTCTTCGTGCCGGCCCTGTATGCAGCCTGGTTCGGCGTGAAGCGTCCACGAAATGCCGCATCCGGTGACCTGCCCGAGCCGGTGCCCGCGCTTTCCGCACGTCTCGCAGCGAGGGGATCATGACGCGCTCGCTCGACCTAAGGCAATTTACTCTCGCATCCGCCCTCGCCGCGGCGCTCGCCTCCGCCGGATGCACGGTGACCCGGGTGAACGACGAGGTCGTCCTCCCGGTTCCCGACCGCTGGGAAAACGCAGACGCCTCGGTCCGGCCGATCGGCCGCGAGGATCTCGCGCAATGGTGGACGGGTTTCGGCGATGCCGATCTCGACGAGCTCGTCCGCGCCGCCTTGTCCGCCAACCACGACCTGAAGATCGCGCGCGAACGGGTGCGCGAAGCCCGGGCGGGAGCCGTGGTCGCCCTGTCACAGCTGTTTCCGACCCTAAACCTCGCCGCGAGCGGCAACCGCAGCAAGGACCTTACTCGCCCGGCGCCGATCGTGGATACCGCAAACGTCGGGCTCGTCGCCTCCTGGGAAATCGACCTTTTCGGCGGCAATCGTCTCGAGGCCGAGGCGGCATCGGCTCAGGCGCAGGCCGCGGAGGAGGCGCAGCGGGCGGTGCTCGTCGGCTTGCTCGCGGACCTCGCCCGAAATTACCTCGAGCTTCGCGGCGTGCAGCGGCAGATCGAGATTCTCGATCGGAACATCGCCGTGCAGCAGGAAACCCTCCGCCTCGCTCAGGGACGCTTTCGTTCGGGGTTGGCGACCGATTTTGACGTGACGCGCGCCATCACGCTCCTCGAAACCACGCGATCGAGTCTGCCGGCGCTGCAATCCAGCGCCGCGGCGAAAATCCATCGGCTGGGTGTGCTGACGGGGAAGCAACCCGCGGCGATCGGAAAGGAACTGGCCTCGCCGAAGCCGCTGCCGGCTTCGGTCCCGGCCATTCCGGCGCTGGTGCCCTCCGAGCTGCTCGCGCAGCGCCCCGATCTGAGGCGCGCAAGAGCGCTGGTCTCCGCCGCTGCGGCCGGAGCAGGCGCGGCGAAAGCCGATCTCTTTCCGACGTTTCTTCTTTCGACCAGCGCCGGAAGGCAATCGGCGCAGATCGGGACCCTGCCGAGGCGCACAGGCGGCGTCTTTGCTCTCGGCCTCGGGCTCGTCGAGCCCTTGTTCAACGCCGGGCGGATCCGCGCGGGCATCGACGCCGCCGATGCCCGATTCACCGCGGTCACCGTGGCCTACGAAAAGGCCTTTCTTGAAGCGCTCGAAGACGTGGAAAACGCCTTCGTCCTGAACAGGGCCAGCCTCGAGCGCCGCGAAAGACTCGGCGCGGCAACCGAGTCCGCCAAGCGCGCGGAACGGCAGGCAGGCGTCCTGTACGAAAAGGGCGCGGTCGATTATCTCGCGCTTCTCGATGCCCAGCGCGCCGCGCTCGCAAGCGAGGACGGACTCGCCAGAGCACAGACCGACGTGGCGCTGTCGTTGGTCGGGCTTTACCGGGCCTTTGGCGGAGGCTGGGCGATGGAGAACGACCGCGTTTCCGAGGCAGGGCCCGATGCCTCGCTTGATCACGCTCAACCTGTAGAGGGAACTCCGCATGTCCAATAGAGCAACGCTCCTGGAAGGTCCGATCGCCAAACAACTTCTTGCGCTTTCGTGGCCCGTCTTGGTGGTGCTCGCGCTTCAGACGTTCGTAGGCGTGGCCGAAACGTACTTCGTGAGCTTCCTCGGCACCGACGCACTGGCGGGCGTGGCGCTCGTTTTCCCGGTGTTCATGCTGATGACGATGATGTCGAACGGTGGAATCGGGGGCGGTGTCTCCTCCGCCGTCGCTCGGGCGATCGGCGCGGGGCGAAGGCACGACGCCCAAGCTCTGGCCATGCACGCCGTTGTCGTCGGATCTGTCTTCGGCGCGATTTTCACAATTGGCGTTTGGGCAGGGGGTCCCGCCCTATTCACGTTAATGGGGGGTCAAGGCGACACACTTGCCAATGCGCTCCTTTACGCAAACGTGCTCTTCCTCGCCGCGATTCCCGGCTGGATATCCAATCTCCTTGCTTCAGCCCTTCGCGGCGCCGGAGATGTCCGCGTGCCGGCGATCGTCACGGCAGGCGGGGCGGTGATCACCCTCGCGCTTTCTCCGCTCTTTATTTTCGGCTGGGGCTGGGTGCCCAAGATGGGCGTGGCGGGTGCGGGGCTGGCGCTCATTTGTTTCAACGTGGGCTCCGTCTTGGTGCTCGCTCTCTATATGCGCTCCTCGCGCAGCCCGATCCGCCTCGCGCAGGCCCGGCTCGAGTGGCGGCTTTTCAAGGACATCCTGAAAGTCGGACTGCTTTCGGCCATCGGGACCGTCGTCGCGAATTTGACGGTGGTGCTCACCACCGGACTGGTGGGTGCCTATGGGCGGGACGCCATCGCCGGATACGGGCTGGCGTCCCGGCTCGACTACATCCTCATCCCGCTTCTTTTCGCGCTGGGGACGGCGTCGGTCACGATGGTCGGCACCAATGTGGGGGCCGGGCGGCAGGCGCGGGCCCGCAAGATCGCGTGGACGGGCGCGCTCGTTTCTGCCCTGGCGACCGGGGCGATCGGCTTGGCGGCTGCGCTCTTCCCGCAGGCCTGGATCCATCTCTTCAGCCGCGAGGCGCAGGTGGTGGAGTTGGGATCCGCGTACCTCGCGCGCGTGGCGCCGCTCTATGCCTTCTTCGGCGTCGGCATGTCGCTTTATTTCGCGAGTCAAGGCGCAGGGAAAATGGCGTGGCCCTTTGCCGCGGGTGTCGTCCGCCTTCTCGTAGTGTTCGCGGCCGGGGGCTATTGGATGAACCCATTGCACGGCTCGTTGAACGGCCTCTACTGGATCGTCGCCGGGAGTTATCTGCTTTTCGGCGCGATCAATCTGTTTGCAATGGTAAGCGGTCTCGGATGGGAACATCGGACTGCGCACCGCGAAAGCTTGGAGCCGGCCCGATGAAATCAGCCCAAATTTCGACGGCAGCCCTGATGCTGATGGTGGTCAACGGCCTCTCCGGCTGCGCAACGCCAAGCCGCGGCGAGCATACGTCTCGATGGAGCTCCGAAGCCCGGACTGAAACCGTCGAGGTGCAAAAAGGGCTCACGCTTCGATATCTTCGGGCCGGTCAGGGGCAGCCCTTGGTGCTGCTGCATACGATCAGAACGCAGCTGGACTACTTCCAGAAGCTCGTGCCGCTTCTGCAGGACCATCACACGGTCTACGTGGTCGACCTTCCCGGGCACGGCCAGTCCACGATTGCGCGCGTCGATTACACGGAAAAGCTGTTTCGAGAAGCGGTCGCGCAGTTCATCGAGAAGCTCGACCTGCGCGACGTGGTGCTCGTGGGCGAATCGATAGGCGGAGTGCTGGCGCTCACCGTGGCGACCGAGGTGCCGGATCGAATTACTCGCGTCATATCGATCAATCCTTACGACTACGGTGAGTCTTTTGGCGGCGGGATTCGCCGAAGCAGCGGCGGCTGGATCGTCGGCTTCTTCTCGATTTTCGGAAGCTACACCATCGAACCGCGCTTCCTCCTCGACACGGTGCTCGAAGGAGGTTTTCACGATCCGGAGAAGTTGCCGGCAGAGCTCGCTCGCGAGCTCTATCGAACCGGACTGCGCGAGGATTACCGCTGGGTCGAGTATTCCGTATTCAAGAACTGGCGCACATGGGTGGATGCGCGCGAGCTGTACCCCAAGATCAAGGCTCCGGTCACTCTCGTGTATTCGCACTACGACTGGTCTACTCCAGCCGAGTGGTTCCGCAACCAAAAAGTGATTCCCAAAGCGGACCTCGTCCAAATACCGGATGCAGGGCACTTCTCGAGTCTGGAAGTCCCGGTCGAAATTGCGAATCTGATCCGGGGTCGTACTGGAAGCGCTCGGTCGACGAGTGACTAACCGAAAGCATATGGCGGCCGTCAGGCGTTGCTGTAAAGCCCCATATCGGCCCGCACCCCCGGTCTAAGGGCCGCAGGCTCGTGTTCAGCACGACGCAGGCCGCGATCTCTTCGGGATGCCGCGATGCCCAGTCGAGGCTCACCATGCCTCCGAGCGAGAGGCCGAGAAGGTGGTAAGGCGCCGGAGTGCTCCGGGCGCGGAGCCACTCCCGCGCGCGCTCGACCATGGATTCGACCGTCAGCAGGCTGCGCTGAGCGTAGAACCGCCCGCCGCCGGGCGGATCGAGCTCGACGATTTCCGCATCGGGCATTACGGCGCTGAACTGCGCGGGGAAATCCCCCCAGTGGCGCGCTTCGCGCGCCCACCCGCGGAGAAAAATCCACGTGCTCACGGGGAGCAGCGTCCGGCCGCGGCTTGAAGAAAGCTCAGTGGCCGATGTCCAGCGCGCCGCCGCCGTCCACCAGCAGCGAGACGCCGGTGATGAAGTTGGCCTCGTCGGAAGCAAGGAACAGCGCGGCGTTCGCCACGTCCCACGCGGTGCCCATCTTGCGGCGCAGCGGCACGCGCGCGTCGCGCATCGCGGCGACCTCGGCCCGGCTCTTGCCGGTCTGGCGCGCGCGAGTGTCCACCGCCATCGGCGTGTCCATCAATCCGGGCAGAATCGCGTTGGCGCGCACGCCGTATTCCGCGTTCTGGATCGCCACCTGCTCGGTAAAGGCGATCATCGCCGCCTTGGTCGCCTTGTAGGCGACGTAGGGATACTTCTCGATCGCGGCGAGCGACGAAATCATCAGGATGCAGCCGGCCCGCTGGTCCCTCATCACCGGGACCACGTGCTTGCAGGCCATCACCGCGCCGCGCAGATTGACGGCGACGATGTTGTCGAAGGCGCCCTCGGTCAGCTCGAGCAGCGGCGCGTCGCCGCCGGCGATGCTGACGCCGACGTTGTAGTGCAGGACGTCGATCCGCCCCCAGCGCTTTTTCGCCTCGGCGATCATCGCCGCCATCGCCGATTCCCTGGTGACGTCCGCCTCGAAGGCAAAACAATCGCCGCCCGCGTTCCGCACCATCGCCGCGGTTTCCTCCGCCAGCCCGAGCTCGCGATCCACCGCCATGACCTTCGCGCCTTCCTGCGCGAACCGCAGCGCCGTGGCGCGGCCGTTGCCCATGCCGGTGCCCGGGCCCTGCCCGGCTCCGACGATGATTGCGGTTTTCGATTCAAGTCGCATGCTGGACCACGATGAAAAGTCGTCGGAAGGGAAACAGCGTGCGTCCGTCTGCTTCAGGTTTGTAGATCCCCAACTCCGGGCCGCGTTGCACGAAATACGTGTTACGCGGTCTCACAAATTGCATCCATTTTCCTAACGAATGCCAGCTGTAGCTCCTTGCTATTGAGCAGTTCTTTCTTATAAGACTGCATGAATTCTTTG
>DASPXL010000300.1:0-3277 GCA_035637375.1 Burkholderiales bacterium | reverse complement strand
AGCTCCTCGTGCGGGAGGACGATGATCTGCGGCATGACCCTCAGAAGCTCTCGACCTTCCTGCCGGCGAGCGCGCGCTTGATCGAGCGGTCCATGCGCCGGCCGGCAAACGCTTCCGTGGCGCGGTTGACGCGCTCGACGGCCGATCTGATGGTGCGATGATCGGTGCAGGAAAGCGTCTTGCGCAAGGCCTCCAGCTCGGCGCGCAGCGCCGCCAACTCCTCCGCCGAGAGCAGATCGATATCCTCGCGCAGCGCGGCCTCCGTTGCTTCGAGCATGCGTGCGCCCTCGACCTGCTGTTCCTTCAAGGCGCGCAGATGCACATCATCCTTGGCGTGGTCGAACGAGTCCCTGAGCATCTGCGTGATCTGCCCGTCGGTGAGCCCATAGGAAGGCTTGACTGCGATCGCGGCTTCAACGCCGGTGGTGGATTCCCGCGCCGATACCGAGAGCAGGCCGTCTGCGTCCACCTGAAAAGTGACGCGGATGCGCGCAGCGCCGGCGACCATCGGCGGGACGCCGCGCAACTCGAACCTTGCGAGGGAGCGGCAGTCGGACACGAGCTCGCGCTCGCCCTGCACTACGTGGATGCTCATCGCGGTCTGGCCGTCCTTGTAGGTGGTGAACTCCTGCGCCCGCGCCACGGGGATCGTGGAATTGCGCGGGATGACCTTTTCCGCGAGGCCGCCCATGGTCTCGACGCCGAGCGAAAGCGGTATGACATCGAGCAGCAGCCAATCGTCACCGGATGTCTTGTTGCCGGCGAGGACATTGGCCTGGATCGCGGCGCCGAGCGCGACGACCTTGTCCGGATCGAGATTGGTGAGCGGGGTCTGGCCGAACAATTCGGCGACCATCTGCTGCACGTGCGGCATGCGCGTTGCGCCGCCGACCATCACCACGCCCTTCACCTCGCTCCATTCCAGCCCCGCGTCGCGCAGCGCCTTGCGGGTCGGCCCCAGGGTCTTCGCCACGAGGTGCCGGGTCATATCCTGGAATTCCTTCTGCGCGACGGTCACATCCACCGCCTCGCCGCTGTCGAGCGACGCCGAGATCCGCGCCTCCGCATTGGCCGTGAGGAACTCCTTGGCGGCGCGCGACTTGGTGAGCAAGAGCCGCGTGTCCTCGGCGGAAAGCGGCGCGAGCTTGGCGCGCTCCACGACCCAGCAGAACAGCCGCTGGTCGAAATCGTCGCCGCCGAGCGCCGCGTCGCCGTTGGTCGCCATCACCTCGAACACGCCCTTCGAGAGCTTCAAGATAGAGATATCGAAGGTGCCACCGCCCAGGTCATATATGGCGTAGATGCCTTCGGCGGCGTTGTCCAGGCCGTAGGCGATCGCCGCCGCGGTCGGCTCGTTCAAAAGCCGCAGCACGTTCAATCCCGCGAGCTTGCCGGCGTCCTTGGTGGCCTGGCGCTGGGCATCGTCGAAATACGCAGGCACCGTAATGATCGCTCCCATGAGATCTCCGCCGAGCGCTTCCTCGGCCCGGGCGCGCAGCACCTTGAGGATCTCCGCCGAGACTTCGACCGGACTTTTCAGGCCGGCGACGGTGCGGATCTGCACCATTCCGGGCGAATCGAGGAAATCGTAGGGGCTGTTCTCGACATGCGCGACGTCCTTCAGGCCGCGGCCCATAAAGCGCTTCACCGACACGACGATGTTTCTCGGGTCGCGCGCCAGCTCGGCCTCGGCTTCCCGGCCGACGACTACTCGTCCACCCCGCAGATAGCGCACGATCGACGGCAGGAGCGCATGGCCGTCGCGGTCGTTGAGCACCACGGCGATGCCGTTGCGCACCGCGGCCACCAGCGAATTGGTGGTGCCGAGGTCGATTCCGACCGCGAGGCGATGCCGATGCGGTTCGGGCGACTGGCCGGGCTCGGAAATCTGCAGCAGGGCCATCAGCTTTCCATCCGCTCTTGCACGGCGTCGATCTCGCCGCGGAACCGCTCCAGAAACATGAGCTGCCGCAAGGTGGCCGCGGCGCTCGCCCATGCCGCCTGAGCGTCGAGCTGCGCGCCGAGTTTTTCGAGCAGCGTTTCACGCTCCCGGCGCAGCTGCGCCGAAAGCGGATCGAGCCGATGCGCGTCGTTCGACTGCGCGGCTTGCTCGAGCGCTTCGCGCAGCTCCAGTTGTTCTGTCAGAAACTCGGGCTACATCGAGGTATTGGTTTCGAACTGCGGATCGACGCCGCGCAGCTGCAGCAGGTAGCCGGCGCGCTTGAGCGGCGACTTGAGCGTCTGATAGGCCTCGTTTACGCGCGTCGCCAACTGTATGGAAACGCGCTGCTCGGCCTGCGAAGCGGCTGCGAACCGATCCGGGTGCACCTCGCGCTGCAGCTCGAGATAGCGCGCTTCGAGCGCCGCGGTATCGACGGCGAAGCGCGCCGGGAGGCCGAACAGCTCGAAGTGGCTCTGATTCAGGTTCATTTCAGATTCCGGGATAAAAAAAGGGGCGTTCGCCCCTTTCTCGGCACCGTGAGGCCGGGTCTCGCTAGACGTTAAAGCTTTCCCCGCAGCCGCACTCGTCCTTCACGTTGGGGTTGTTGAACTTGAAACCCTCGTTCAAGCCCTCGCGAGTGAAGTCCAGCTCGGTGCCTTCCAGGAACTGAAGGCTCTTCGGATCGACGACGACCTTGACGCCGTGGCTCTCGAAGGTGCGGTCATCCGCGTTGACGGCGTCGGCGTATTCGATCCGGTAGGCAAGGCCCGAGCAGCCCGAAGTGCGCACGCCCAGGCGCAAACCCACTCCCTTCCCTCTCTTGGAGAGGAAATTGGAGACGTGAGTCGCGGCGCGTTCGGTAAGCGTGATCATGGTTCTCAGGCCGCCTTGGCTTCCTTTTCGGCAGGCTGCGCGAGGCCGTGCTTCTTGCGGTAATCAACGATCGCCGCCTTGATCGCGTCCTCGGCGAGGATCGAGCAGTGGATCTTCACCGGCGGCAGCGCAAGTTCCTCGGCGATCTGGGTGTTCCTGATCGTCTCCGCCTGCTCGAGCGTCTTGCCTTTCACCCACTCGGTGACGAGCGAGGAGGACGCGATCGCGGACCCGCAGCCGTAGGTCTTGAAGCGCGCGTCTTCGATCACGCCCTGCTCGTTGACCCGGATCTGCAGCTTCATCACGTCGCCGCAGGCCGGCGCGCCGACCATGCCGGTGCCGATGTGATCGTCGGCCTTGTCGAAAGAGCCGACGTTGCGCGGGTTCTCGTAGTGGTCCAGTACCTTGTCGCTGTATGCCATGGTGTTGCTCCTAGGTTTCTTCCCTGAATCCTCAGTGCGC
>DASPXL010000299.1:0-3329 GCA_035637375.1 Burkholderiales bacterium | reverse complement strand
CCGCGCGCGTCGCGTCGCTGTCGCCGCCCTCGTCGGATTCGCCGCGGCCGCATTCGCGCAGACGTCCGCCGGTCCGGCCTCGCCGCATCGCGAGATCTACATGTACCAGGGCGCCGACCGCGACAAGCGGCTCGTCGAAGGCGCGAAGAAGGAGCGGGAGCTCCTGTTCTACAGCACGATGACGGTCGCCGACGGCAAGGCGCTCGCGACCGCGTTCGAGCAGAAGTACGCAGTCCGAGTCAACCATTGGCGCGGGTCGGCCGAGAAGATCGTCAGCCGCGCCCTGGCCGAAGCCCGCGCCCGGCGCCACGAGGCCGACGTGTTCGAGACCAGCTCGCACCGGATTGAGGCGCTCTACCGGGAGCGTTTGCTCGAGGATTTCCACACGCCGGCGCTTCGCGACATCGTGCCGGAGGCCTTTCCCCGCGGCCACAGGCAGTACGTAGCCGACCGGTTCGCGTTCTTCGTGATGGGCTACAACACCGACCTCGTCAAGCGCGAGGAGCTGCCGGCGACGTACGGGGATCTGCTGCAGCCGCGATGGGCCGGAAGGATCACGATCGAAGGGACCGACGTGCTCTGGTTTGCGGCCGTGGCCAAGGCGATGGGCGAGGACAAAGGCGTCGCCTATTTCCGCAGGCTCGCCGCGATGAGGCCGGAGATCCGCCACGGCCACATTCACACGGCGCAACTCGTCGCCTCGGGCGAAGTCCCGTTCTTTCTCACCGCGTACAACAACAACATCGAGACCCTGAAGTCGAAGGGCGCGCCGGTCGACTGGAAGCCGCTGCAGCCGGCGTTCGGCCAGGCCGCCGCGATCGGCGTGTCGCGCTACGCGCCGCACCCGCACGCGGCGCTGCTTTTCACCGAGTTCGTGCTCTCGAAAGAGGGGCAGGAGATCCTGAAAAGCGGAAATCGCGTCCCGACAAGCAGGCTGGTGGACAGCCCGCTCAACAAGTTCAAGTACGAGATCATCGATCCGATGCTCGCGCTCGACGAGGGCGACAAGTGGGACAAGCTCTTCTCGGCCCTCTTTCTCGGCGGCAAAACCGTGCAGGAAAGCGAGTGAGGCCCGGGTGAGCGTGCGCGTGCAATCGCCGGCCCGGGAGCGGGGCGTACCGGAGGCTGTCGCCGGGTTGCGGCGGGAGCTCGAGCGGCGCGGCATCGACCTCGTATATTGCGCTGACGGCGCAGCGGCGCTCGCCTATCTTCTTTCGCGCATCCCGGCGGGAGCGACGGTGATGAACGGCGGATCCACGACGCTCGAGCAGATCGGTTTCCTCGCCGCGCTGGAGAAGGGGCCGTACGAATGGCTGCGCCCGCGCATCAAGGCGGTGAACGACCACGGCGAGCGCATCCGCGCGCGCCGGCGCGCCACGACGGCCGATTATTTCGTCGGCGGAGTGAACGCGATCACCGCGAGCGGCGAGATCCTCAATGCCGACGGAGGCGGCAACCGCGTCGCGGCCTACGCCTTCGGCGCCGGGAAGCTGTTCCTCGTCGCCGGGGTGAACAAGATCGTTCCCGATCTCGCGAGCGCGTTCGACCGCCTGAGAAACCAGGCCGCGGTCGAGGAATGCCGCCACCTGGGCAAGAGCACGCCCTGCGCCCTCACCGGGCGCTGCGACAACGATGCGTGCCGCGGCGCGGACCGCCAATGCGGCAAAGTCCTCATCATCGAGAACGAAAGGATTCCCGGGCGGATCTGCGTGGTGATGATCGGCGAGGCGCTCGGCTACTAGAAAAGCCGTCGTTCACTCGAACTTGATATTGAACTCGCGCACGAACTTGTCCCAGTGCGCACCTTGGCAAGCCCATCGCGTTGAAGCACCAGGCGTGATATAATTCGTCATGCCTGTGCCGCGGCTCGTCAAGATCGTCGATGAGACGCACGAGATCTCGAAACGCCGGGGCAACGGCAAGCTGCGACGCGAAATCTGGGTGGATGCGAACGGAAAGATCGTGCGTTTCAACCTGGCGTTCATAAACCGCGAGATCCATCGCGGTGACAACGGCCGCGTCCTCGGCTACGATAGCCGGCATGGCGCTTGGCATCGGCATCATCTGGGTGAAGTGTCGCCTGCCGAGGCGGGCGGTTTCGCCGAGATCGAGGCAAGGTTCGAAGGGGAAGTGTGGGATTATCTCAAAGGGAAGCAGGAATGAAGCGAACGACTGTTCGGACAGGAACGACGCGCGAGTTCTTCGATCGCGGGCGGGGTTACGCGCGACGCGCACGTGCTGGCGAGCGCCTGCCGGAATCTCGCCTGATCACGTTCGAGGATCCGGCGGACATGGTACGGGTCTTAAGCCCGGCGAAGCTTACGCTGTTGCGCGCGGTGAAGGCGCGTCCGGGCTCGATCGGCGCGCTCGCGTCGCGGCTGCGTCGCGACCGCAGCGCGGTGACGCGCGAAGTGGCCGAGCTCAAGCGTTTCGGGCTGGTGCGCGTCGCCGAGGAAGTGCTACCGGGCCACGGGCGCATGAAGAAGGTAAGCGCCGTAGCGGGTGAGATTCGGCTCGAAGCCGTAATTGCGTGACCTAAAAGCGATCCTTCCATAAGCGCGGGAATCCGACAGTGTTCCCGAACGTGACGAATCTTGCCCTTTAGGCGACAGCGGCGCGTTCTGGCGGGCACCGATTGCGGGCGGTGTGAAGAGGCTGCGCCGGCGCGGATTTGGAGACGGCGCGGTTGTTGTGACGACTGTGCTTTGCCAGGTCATGTCCAAGGTAGTAATCTGTTCCATGACGTTCAAATAACCCGACACAGGAGGACAACGTGGAAGCAAACCTGAAGAAACTGGAGCTCTTGTACGATTACACGAAGTTTCACATCGGGCTTTATCTGATCCTCACCTCGGCTTACATCACCCTCGCCACGTCGAAAATCGGCAGAAAGGACGCCCTGCCCATACTGCAGCCGGCGCTCGTCTGGATCGCCGTGTTCCTCTTCATGGTGGCCGGAATCGCGGGCGGAGTGATCGCCAGCGGCATCCCACAGTCCAGGAGCAACAGCGCCGATGAGTTTCTCAAGGAAAAAATCGGCCCCTGGAGCACCGCGCTTTTACCCGCGAGGATGTGGGTCTATATCGAGCACACGGCGTTCTGGCTCGGCCTGAGCTGCGCGGTGCTGTCTTTTGTGTTTTCGAGGTGAATCCGCTGTAGCGTAGGTGACAGGGGCGGGTTCGTGATCGCTAGCGCACTTTTCCCAGCGCTTTTAGCACCGCCTCCGGCGTGATCGGCTGGCGGGTCACCTTCGCCCCGAGCGGCCGCAGCGCGTCGTTCACCGCGTTCATGATCGCGGCCGGCGCGCCGCCGGTGCCCGCTTCGCCCGC
>DASPXL010000298.1:0-3189 GCA_035637375.1 Burkholderiales bacterium | reverse complement strand
TCGCGACGCTCGCCGGCCGGGCGGAGCGCATCGCCCACCTCGCGCCGCCTGCCGATCGCGATCCGATCGACCTGCGCACGAGCAATCTCCTCGGCGCGCTCGCGCCCCCGGGACGCGGCGCCATGTTACCACGGCGATTCGTGTATCTCTCCACGAGCGGCGTGTACGGCGATTGCGCCGGCGAGTGGGTGGAGGAGACGCGTGCGCCCAACCCGCAAACCGGGCGCGCCCGGCGGCGGCTTGATGCCGAACGCGCGCTCGGCGAATGGGGCGAACGCAACAAGATCGAGACCGTGATCCTGCGCGTGCCGGGCATATACGCATCCGACCGCCTGCCGCTCGATCGCCTGATTCGCGGAACGCCCGCTCTTCGCCCCGAAGAGGACGTCTATACGAATCACATTCACGCAGACGATCTCGCTGCGATCTTGGTGGCTGCACTTGTATCGAAGGGCGCACGCGGCATCTACAACACGGCCGACGACGGCTCGATGAAGATGGGCGATTTCTTCGATCTCGTCGCCGACCGCGCGGGGCTTGCGCGTCCCCCGCGGGTCTCGCGCGAGGAAGCCGTGCGCCGGCTACCACCGGAGCTGCTTTCCTTCATGAGCGAATCGCGGCGCCTCGTCAACCGGCGCATGAAAGCCGAGCTCGGCGTGCGGCTGCGCTATCCCACCGTCGCCGACGGGGTCCCGGCGATGGTGCAGACCGCCTGAGCGCCGTGGATACCTATCTCGTCATCACGAATCTGCCGGACCGCGACAGCGCGGCGAAGCTCGCCCACGCCTTGATCGAGAAACGCCTTGCCGCCTGCATCAACATTCTTTCTCCCTGCCGCTCCGTCTATCGGTGGAAGGGCAAGACCGAGGACGCGGACGAGTTCCCGATGCTGATCAAAACCACGCGTGATCGCTACGCCGAGCTCGAAGCCGCGATCCGCGCCGGTCATCCCTACGAACTTCCCGAGATCATCGCGGTCCCATTGGCGGGAGGTTTGCCCGCCTATCTCGAGTGGGTCGAATCGGAAACGCGCTCCGCGTAGATTTCATGCACCGACTGCTGCTTATCGCGCTGCTACTGTCGCCTGCGCACGGGGCGAGCGCGGACGAGCTGCTCGAGCCGGAGAAGGCGTTCCGCTTTTCCGCGCGGGCGCTCGACGCGGGGACGGCGGAAGTCCGCTACGCCATCGCCGACGGCTATTACCTCTACCGCGAGCGCTTCCGCTTCGCCGCCGAACCGGCCACGGTCACACTCGGACAGCCGCAGTTCCCGAAGGGCGAGATTCACGAGGACCGATTCTTCGGCAAGCAGGAGACCTACCGCAAGGAAGTACGCATCCGGTTGCCGGTCGAATCCTCGGGCGCGGACCGCGTAAAGCTCCTTGTCACTTCCCAGGGCTGCGCCGATATCGGCGTGTGCTATGTGCCGCAGGTGCAAAGCGCGGAGCTTCGCCTCGCATCGGCAGAACGCACGCGTTCCTCGATCTTCGGGAAAGACGAACCCCTCGCCTCCTCGCCCGGGCGAATTGCCGATAGCGTGGCGAGCGATGAGATGCGCTTTGCCGGAGTGCTCGAATCCGGCCGCCTTTGGGCCGTCATGGCGGTGTTCTTCGGCGCCGGGCTGCTGCTCACGTTCACGCCCTGCGTGTTGCCGATGATCCCGATCCTGTCCGGAATCATCGTGGGCGAAGGCCGCGAGGTGACGCGCCGCCGCGCGTTCCTTTTGTCGCTTGCCTACGTTTTCGGCATGGCGGTGACCTATACGGCGATCGGGGTCGGTGCGGCGCTGTCCGGAAGCCTCCTTTCGGCGGCGCTGCAGAACGCCTGGGTGTTGGGAGCGTTCGCTGCGATTTTCGTGCTGCTCGCGCTGTCGATGTTCGGTTTCTACGAGCTGCAGTTGCCGGCGAGTTGGAACGCGCGCCTTGCCGACGCGAGCAACCGGCTCTCGGGCGGCCGCTGGGGCGCCGTCGGGCTGACGGGCGTGCTATCGGCCGCCATAGTGTCTCCCTGCGTCGTCGCTCCGCTCGCGGGTGCGTTGCTCTATATCGCCCAGACCCGCGATACGCTCCTCGGTGGCGCGGCGCTGTTTTCGATGGCGATCGGCATGGGCGCCCCCCTGGTCCTGGTGGGCGTCTCCGGGGGCATGCTTCTGCCGAAGGCCGGCGAATGGATGCGCGCGGTCAAACAGTTCTTCGGCGTGCTGCTACTTGCCGTGGCGGTCTGGATCATCGCCCCGGTGATCCCGGTCGCGGTGCAGATGCTGCTGTGGGCGGCGCTGCTGGTCGGCTCGGGCGTGTTCCTGCGCGCGCTCGAGCCCTTGCCCCAAGCAGCTTCGGGCTGGACGCGGCTTTGGAAAGCCGTGGGCATCCTCGCCCTGCTCGCCGGCCTCGCGCAGGGCATCGGCGTGCTTTCGGGGGCGCGAGATCCCCTGAGGCCCCTAGTCGGCGTTTTCGCGGATTCGCCCGAAGCGCAGCAGTCGCCCGCCTTCGAGACGGTCAGGACGCTCGCCGACCTGGACGCGCGCCTGAAGATTGCGGGCAAGCCGGTGTTGCTCGATTTCTACGCCGACTGGTGCGTCTCGTGCAAGGAGATGGAGCGCTTCACCTTCAGCGACCCGCAGGTTCAGGCGCGCCTCTCGGGGATGACGCTACTGCGGGTGGACGTTACAGCCAACTCGGCCAACGATAAGGCGCTGCTCAAGCGCTATCGCCTGTTCGGGCCGCCGGGGATCGTCTTCTTCGACGCGAGCGGCCGGGAGATCGAGGGCGTGCGCGTGATCGGTTACCAGTCGCCCGAGAAATTCATGAAGTCGCTCGACCTGGTTTTGCGCCTCTGACTTTGTGAGCGCTCGCGACCGCGACTGGAACGGGATCAGCGTTTTTCCTTCAGCCACTGCGCCGCATCGAGCGCGAAGTAGGTGAGGATGCCGTCCGCGCCGGCGCGCTTGAATCCGACCAGCGCTTCCATCACGCATTGTTTCTCGGCGAGCCAGCCGTTCTTGAACGCCGCTTTCAGCATCGCGTACTCGCCGCTGACCTGATAAACGTAGGTCGGCGCCTTGAACTCGTCCTTGACGCGCCGGACGATGTCGAGGTAGGGCATGCCCGGCTTCACCATCACCATGTCCGCCCCCTCCTGCAGGTCGAGCCCGACTTCCCACAGCGCCTCGTCGCTGTTGGCGGGATCCATC
>DASPXL010000297.1:0-4273 GCA_035637375.1 Burkholderiales bacterium | reverse complement strand
AAAAAGCCCGCGACCGCGGGCTTTTTGTTTGGCTTCGAGCTCGAGACCAACAGCTCCGACGTCGGCATCGACCGACGAGTCAGCCAGACACGCTTACTTCGGCTGCGGCTTGGCTTCCCCGGTCGTCTCGCGCGGAGCTTCCGCAACGCCGCGCTTGTAGACGATCTTGTTGGTGCCGCCGTCGCAGGTTCCCACGACCTTGCCGTCTTCGGCCGTATCCTTGCCCACGACCGCCAGCGTAAAGACTTTCACGCCGTTGTTCCTGATCTTGGTTTCGATCTCGGTCTTCAGTTCTCCACAGTCCTTTCTTTGCGTCGGCGTCGGCGTCGGCGTTTGCATCGGCGTTTGCGTCGGCGTTTGCGTCGGCGCTGGCGCTGGCGTTTGCGTTGGCGTTTGCGCCAGAGCCGGAGAAGCCGCCAGCGCCAAAGCAACGATCGCTACTAGTGTTCTCATTTCAGATACTCCCTCGTCATTTGAATGGAAAGCGCAGCCTGAAACCCTTAGTGCATAGGCGCCGGACTCGCCGCACTGTCGCTGAAATCCCGGCTGAACCGGCATCTACTAGGCGCCATTGTCCGTGGTTATGCCGCGGAATCAAGGGACGCCGCCCGGGCGGGCCACAAAATCAGCCCTCAGAAGTAGATAAGTAGTTGACGGACAATGAGATTCTTTCTTGGTGCGTCCCGAACATAAGGTCTGGCCGACCAACAAAAAACCCGCCAGCCGGCGGGTTTTTTGAATTCCCGCTCAAGCGGGAATGGCGAAGCTCGCTACGCGTAGCAGCGCAGCCGGTGCGAGAACTCCGCGAGCGGGCGGATGCCGCTCGCTTCGGCGCGGTGGCACCAGTCCTGGAGCTGCCGCACGAGCTGCTCGCGCGAAGCGCTGGAGCGCTCCCACAGCGACGCGAGCTCGGCGCGCATCGAGTACACGGTGTGGAGCGCGCGCGACTTCGACAATCCCTTCTTGAGATCCGCGCGCTCGGTGTCGCACAGCGATTTTTCGTCGCGGTGCAGCCAGCGCTTGAGGCTTCGCAGCACGTGCGCGTCGTGAGGCGCGAAGCGGCGGAGCTTCCCGAGCTCCTCGGCGTAGGTGCGCTTGAGCGACTTGGCGTACTTCGCGAGCACGTCGTAGCGGTGCGTGATGACCGCCTGCAGGGTCTCCGAGTCCACCGCAGGCTTCGCCTCGGTGAAGCGAGGGGTCGGCGCGACCTTCTTCACCTGGGCGAGGCCGAGCGCCTCGAGCAGGCAGATGTACATCCAGCCGAGGTCGATCTCGTACCACTTGTTGGAGAGCTTCGCCGAGGTCGCGTAGGCGTGGTGGTTGTTATGCAGCTCCTCGCCGCCGATGAACAGGCCCCAGGGCACGATGTTGGTGCTCGCGTCCTCCGTGGACCAGTTGCGGTAGCCCCAGAAATGGCCGATGCCGTTGATCACGCCCGCCGCCCAGAACGGGATCCAGGCGATCTGCGTGACGAGGATCAGCATGCCCGGCGCGGCGCCGAACAGCACGACGTCGGCGGCGCCCATCAGGGTGATGCCGAGCACCGAGAAACGGGAGTAGACGTTGCGCTCGAGCCAGTCATCCGGCGTGCCGTGGCCGTAACGGTCCATCGTCTCGCCGTTGTAGGACTCTTTCACGTACAGGAACACGCCGCCCCAGAGCACGCGATTGATTCCCAGCTGCTGCGGGCTGTGCGGGTCTTCCGGAGTTTCGCATTTGGCGTGGTGCTTGCGGTGGATCGCGGCCCACTCCTTGGTCACCATTCCGGTCGTCATCCACAGCCACAGGCGGAAGAAGTGACTCGCGAGCGGATGCAGATCGAGCGCGCGGTGCGCCTGGCAGCGGTGCAGGAACACCGTGACGCTGACGATGGTCACGTGGGTGAGGCCCAGGGCCGCGAGAACGTAGCCCCACCAGGGAAGATCGAAAACGCCTGAAAACAGGATGGTGGTTTCCATCAAGTTCTCCTTTGAAGTTCCGCGGATTCTACGTGAATCCGGGCAAAGGGCAAGTGCGTAATTCCCGACAAGCGACGTCAGGGATCTCCCTATGCCGCTCGTATCCTTGCAAGCCGGTAAAATTCACGGGGTTTTCGAATTCCGCGCAAAGCTCAGGTTCGCCGCCCTACGCGCGGCGCTCGAAAATCGCGGCGAAAAAACCGTCGGTGCCGTGCCGGTGCGGCCACAGCTCGAAGTATTCACCCATATCGAGCTCGATGCCGCCTTTTTCAAGCACTTCCCCCGCCGGCCGCAGCGCGAACTGGGCCTGCCGCGCCAAAAAATCCTCGACGATCCACCGGTTTTCCTCCTCGAGAATGCTGCAGGTGGCGTAGACGAGCCTGCCCCCGGGCTTCACGAGCCGCGCCGCCGCGGCGAGAATCGATTTCTGTTTTTCCGCGAGCTCCGCGACGTCCTGCGGCGTCTGGCGCCACTTCATGTCGGGATTGCGCCGCAGCGTCCCCAGGCCGCTGCAGGGCGCATCCACCAGCACGCGATCGATCTTGCCCGCGAGCCGCTTCACGCGAGCGTCGTTCGCGCCCTCGAGCCGCTGCGGGTGCACGTTGGAGAGCCCCGAGCGCGCGAGGCGGGGTTTCAGCCCGGCGAGCCGCTTCGGGGAGATGTCGAACGCGTAGAGGCGCCCGGTCGAGCGCATCAGCGCCCCGAGGGCGAGGGTCTTGCCGCCCGCGCCTGCGCAGAAATCCACCACCATCTCGCCGCGCTTGGGGGCGACCAGATGGCAGAGCAGTTGGCTCCCTTCGTCCTGCACCTCGACGCCGCCCTCAAGAAACAGCGGATGCCGGTTGATCGCCGGCTTCTCCTCGAGCCTGATCCCTTCCGGGGAGTACGGCGTTGCGGCGGCACGAAGCCCGTCGGCGGCGAGCCGTTCGAGCGCCGCTTCGCGCGAGATCTTCATCGGATTCACGCGCAGATCGAGAGGCGCGTTCTGCAGCAGGCCCCTCGCCAGCGCGAGCAGCGCGCTTTCGTCGTGGCGGGCGCGCAGGCGCTCGATCACCCAATCGGGAAGCTCGCATTCGACCTCCAGGGGCTGCGGCGCGTGCGCCTCATGCTTGACCGAGGCGAGCCACTGGGCCTCGTCGCCGCGCAGCCACGGGTCGAGCTCGCGCAGGTTCGCGCCGAGGAGCGCAGTCCAGGTCGCGAGCGCGAGACGCCGCGGGCTCCGCGTCGCCGCGACG
This sequence comes from Burkholderiales bacterium, assembly GCA_035637375.1. Taxonomy (GTDB): domain Bacteria; phylum Pseudomonadota; class Gammaproteobacteria; order Burkholderiales; family SG8-39; genus VBDM01. The sequence continues at coordinate 1,080 of DASPXL010000297.1, read as the reverse complement.
CGCTCCAGAAGCCGCCGGCGCCTGAGCGCCGCGTACACCGACTCGGCAATGGTGGCGCGGTCGCGCTGGCCGATCTTGGGGTGACTACGGAAAAACGCCGAGAGCGTCGCGTCGGCGGGTTGCTCGAGTGGCAGTACGGCCGCAAAAGCCGCCGTGCAAGCATCGAGCAGCGGACGCGAGAAGCGCATCAATTGCCGATGCGCGTGACGATCTGGTCGGCTCGCGTGCCGTCGTTGTCGACGATCAGGACGCGCACCGGCAGGAAATCGCGCTCGGCGGCAAACCAGATATCGGTGCTCTTGTCCTCGGGACCGTCGCGCACCTTCGCGATGCGCAAGGTCTGCATCTCGCCCGCGGGAGTGGCAAGCTTCTCGTTTCCGACGACCGTGAAGCGGAACGGCGTGAGGCCGCGGCCGTCGGCCCGCGTGACCTCGTACTCTTTCGCCTTGGGCGGCGCGAACGCGAAGCTGTAGGCGAGGCTCAGCGGGTCCTGGGCCCTGCCCTGCATCTTGAGCGTCTCAGATGATTTCCCTTTGCGCTCCTGCGTCACCGAATGCGCAATCCAGTCGAACTTCGCCGACACCGCCCAGCTTGAGCCGCGCTCGTCGCGGAATTCGTCGGGCCTGAGGCCCTCCGGCGTGACGCGGCCGCGGCTGGTGCGCTTCAATACTCCGAACAGCGCCAGAATTCCCCTTCCCCTCGTCTCGGAAGTGATCGTATAGGTCTCGCCGTCGTGCTCGAGGGTCTCCACGACGTACCCCAGGACGGTGCCGTTGCGGCTCATGTCGTAGTGGAGCGTGATGCGCCCGGGAGGGGCTGCCTGGCCCGCGGCGGCGCACAGTGCGAGCGCGGCGATGCCGGCGCGGCGAAATGCGATCGAGCTCATTCTTCGGCGAGCAGCGCTTGTCCGGCGTCGGAGCCGTTGACGCGCACCACGCCGTTCTCGAGGACCAGCCGATCCTCGAGGAACCAGCGCAAGGCGAGCGGATAGATGCGGTGCTCCTGGCGCAGCACCCGCGCTGCGAGCGACTCTTCGGTGTCGCCCGCGCGCACCGGCACCGCCGCCTGGACGATGATGGG
>DASPXL010000296.1:0-1762 GCA_035637375.1 Burkholderiales bacterium | reverse complement strand
CGATAAGCCGCGCGCGATCTATCGCGAAGCGGACATTCTCGCAGCCTGCACCGATTCGGCCGTGCCGGTCATCCGGGGAGAGTGGCTCGAGCCGGGCATGCACGTCGTATCCATCGGCGGGCGGCCCGATGATGCGGCGCGTTCCCGCTTCGACCGGACGCTGCGCCTGGGCAGCGCGCCCGCGCCCGTGGGGAGGCCCGAGCTCGGCACGGCCGACGAGTGGCTGGGATACGTTGCCCGCCCGCAGGATCCCCGCTGGGGAACGCACCGCAAGAGCGGCCGCGCGCCGCAAGTGACCGGAAGGGGCAACGACGTCAGTTTCGGCGACGTGGTCGGCGGCGAGGTTCGCGGCCGCACCTCGCGGGAAGAGATCACGTACTCGGAGCGCGGCAACATCCAGGGCGTGCAATTTTTCGCCGTGGCCGCGGCGGCCTACGAGGAGGCGCGCCGCGAGGGGTTAGGGCGCGAGCTGCCGACGGACTGGTTCTTGCAGGACGTACGCGATTGAGGAAAATCCGATGAGGAACACCATGAAATCGACCGCTGCACTGGCCTCTGCAGCTTGCGCGCTCTTCGCCTGCGGCGCCGTCGCGCAGACCACGCTCTTCGAGTACAGCGGCCCGGACCGCATGGAGAAAATCGTCGCCGCGGCCAAAAAAGAAGGCACGCTCACGATCTACACCACCTTCGCCGAAAAGGACCAGCCGACGCTCATCAAGCCCTTCGAATCGAAGTATGGCGTCAAGGTCGTCGTGTGGCGCGCCGGAACGGACAAGGTCCTGCAGCGCACCCTCACCGAGGCCTCGGCAAAGAAGTACGACGTGGACCTGATCCACTTCGGGTCGCCTGAAATGGAAGCGCTTTCGCGCGAGAAGATACTGCAGGCGGTGAATTCTCCGGTGCACAAGGACCTGCAGCCGGGCTCGGTGCCGACGCACAAGGAATGGGCCGCGACGCTTCTCTCGGTGTGGGTTCAGGCCTACAACACCCAGCTCATCAGGAAGCAGGACCTGCCCAGGACTTACAAAGACCTGCTCGATCCGAAGTGGAAGGGCAAGCTCGGCATCGAGGCGAAAAACCAGGACTGGTTCGCCTCCGTGGTCGACGTGATGGGCGGCGGCGAGAAGGGGCTCAAGTTCTTCCGCGACCTCGTCGCGCAGAACGGCATCTCGCCGCGCACGGGGCACACGCTGCTCACCAACATGGTGATCGCGGGCGAGGTGCCGCTCGCGCTCACTCTGTACAACTACATGCCCGAGCAGGCCAAGAAGAGGGGCGCGCCGATCGACTGGTTCGCGCTCGAGCCCGCGGTGGCCCGCTCCAACGCCATCGGCATCGCGCGACGCGCGCCGCATCCGAACGCGGGCCTCCTTTTCTACGAGTACATGCTGGGCGAGGGACAGCGGTATCTGGTGAACATGGACTACGTGCCCGCCAACATGAAGGCGCCTTCGCCGCTCAAGAACGTCAAGATCCTGCAGACCGATCCGATCCGCACGCTCGACGAGACCGAGAAATGGACCAAGCTCTTCGAGGACGTCGTGCTGAAGCGCGCCGGAAATTGATAATATTCGGCTTGAGGAGAACCGAATGAGCGTTGCAGTTGCCGTCCCCGAAGTTCCGCGCGGCTCGTACCGCGAGATGTGGCTGATCACGCTCGGCCACTCGCTCACGCACTGGTATCCGGCGACCTTCTATCTGATCCTGCCCATCATCGGCAAGGAGCTCGGGCTCTCCTACAGCCAGATCGGCCTCATCATGA
>DASPXL010000295.1:0-5471 GCA_035637375.1 Burkholderiales bacterium | reverse complement strand
GACAAGACCTATCCGCCCAATACGGTCGACTACTCGCCGATCGTCCGCGCGATCCAGGCGGCAAGCCCCGAGATCGTGTTCGTGGCCTCCTATCCGCCCGACTCGGCCGGCATGGTTCGGGCCGCGAACGAAGTGGGGCTGAGGACCCGCATATTCGGCGGCGGCCTGGTAGGCCCGCAGTTCGCCGCGCTCAAGACGCAGCTGGGGCCGCTCCTGAACGGGGTGGTGAACTACGAGTTCTACGTGCCGGACCTCAACAGGAAGTTCCCGTTCCTCGAGCAGTTCCTCGGGAAGTACCAGGCGCGAGCGGCGAAGGAAGGCGTGGACCCGCTCGGCTTCTACTTGCCGCCCTATGCGTACGCGATGATGCAGGTGCTCGAGCAGGCGATCAAGGCGATCGGGAGCCTGGATCAGGCGAAGCTCGCCGAATACATCCACAAATCCGAGTTCGACACCTTCGTCGGCAAGGTCCGCTTTGCCGGGAACGGCGAATGGGCCGCCTCCCGTGTGATGATGACGCAGTACACCGGCATCAAGGGCAACGACGTCGAGCAGTTCAAGAAATCCGGGCACGTTACCGTGCTCTACCCGAGCGAGTACCAGACCGGGTCGGTGAAGGCCCCCTACCACGAAAACAAGAAATAGGAACAAATAGGAACAGATAGGAACAAATAGGAATTGAACGGAACCGGCGAATTTCGCCGGTTCCGTTCTGCGCATGGAAATCCCGACGGCGTTGCTGGTCAACGCCATCATTGCCGGGCTTTTGCTCGGCGGTTTTTACGCCGCGGTGAGCGTCGGCGTCTCGATCTCGTTCGGCATGCTCGACGTCGTCAACATCGCGCACCCGGCGTTCATCATCCTGGGCTCCTACATCGCCTACATCGTCAACGACCGCTTCGGCTTCGATCCGATCGCCGTTTCGCTCGTGCTCTCGCCGCTGTTCTTCCTGCTCGGGATGGCGCTGTACCGCGTCTACTACCTCTCCTTCGAGAAGCGCGGGCAGGAGTCGCTGAGGGGGCTCGCGTTCTTCTTCGGGATTCTCTTCATCACCGAGGTTGCGCTGGTCCTCATCTTCGGCGTGGACTACCGCATGGTGAGCACGCGCTACAGCGACGTCACCTGGCGGGCAGGCGTTGCGGACTTTCCGATGCGCCTGGCCGTGCCTTTCCTCGTTTCGGTCGCCATGGTCCTCGGCGTGCAGCTCCTCCTCACCCGCACTTTCTTCGGGCGCGCCGTGCTCGCCGTCGCCCAGGACCAGCTTGCGTTGCGCCTGATGGGCGTGAACCCCGTCCGGGTGAAGGAGCTCGCCTTCGGGCTCTCGATCGCGACCGCGGGCGTTGCGGGCGCGTTCCTGATCGTGATCCAGCCCGTGCAGCCGGCGATCGGTCGCGAGTTCATCGGCCTCGCGTTCGCGGTGTGCGTGCTGGGCGGGATGGGATCGATTCTCGGAACATTGCTGGGCGCTTTCGTGCTCGGCATCGCCGAGTCGTTCACCTCGACCTTTTTCGGCCCGTCGTGGGCGCCGGCCGTCTCCTTCGGCCTCCTGCTCGCCACGCTCGCCTTCCGTCCCTCGGGCTTGCTCGGCCGATGAGCAACCGGGCGTTCGCTCCCGTCGCTCTTGCGGTCGCGCTCGCGCTCGCCGCAGCGAGCCAGCTCGTCACCAACGAGTATTTCTTCACCGCCGGGTACACGGTGCTGCTCTTCGTGATCCTCGCCACCGCGTGGAACATCCTGGGCGGCTATACCGGCTACGTGAACTTCGGCTCGGCCGCGTTTTTCGCGATCGGCGCCTACACCACCGTCGCGCTCTACAACGCGTTCAAGGCCCCGCTCCCGGTGACGATCGTCGCGGGAACGGCCGTGGCGGGCCTCGCGGGGCTGGGCCTGGGCTATCTCACGCTGCGGCTGCGCGGCGTGTTCTTCGCCATCGCGTCGCTCGCGCTCGCCGTGGTGCTGTACGTCTTCGTCGTGAACTGGGATTTCGTCGGCGGCGCGCGCGGCGCCTACATCCTGCAGCCGCGCGAGGTGCCCTTCGGCATGCCGCGTTACATCCACCTGATCTATTCGGTGCAGCTCCTGATGGCCGCGCTTGCGCTGGTCGTCGCCCGCGCGATCGAGCACTCGACCCTCGGCCGGGGTCTCGCGGCGATCCGCGACGACGAGCTCGCCGCCGAATGCTCGGGCGTTCCGACCTTGAGGCTCAAGATCTTCTCGGCCATGGCGAGCTGCGCCCTGATGGGCATGGCGGGGACCACGTTTCCCTACTACCTCTCGTACATCGAGCCGAGCTCGGCGTTCAGCCTGTCGTACGCGGTCAACAGCATTGCCATGCCGCTTATCGGCGGAATGATGAGCTGGATCGGGCCGCTGATCGGCGCGGTGCTGCTCGGGACCGTGCAGCAGCTGGTGCAGGTGACGGTTTCCTCCGCGTGGAACCTCCTTATCGTGGGCGTGCTGCTGGTGCTCTTTGTCACGCTCGCACCGAACGGCATCATGGGCTGGGTCGAGGCCTGGCGCCGCAGGAGGGAGCGCTGATGGCCGAGGCGCTGCTCGAGGTCCGCGGTGTGACCAAGAGGTTCGGCGGCTTCACGGCGCTGGAGAGCGTCGACTTCACGGTGCGGCCGGGCGAGCGCGTCGGCTTGATCGGCCCGAACGGTTCCGGCAAGAGCACGCTCGTCAACTGCATCGCCGGGACGCTCAGGAACGAGGAGGGCAGCATCCGTTTCGAAGGGCAGGACATCGGCCGGCATCCCGCGCACAAGCGCATCCGCCTGGGCCTCGCGCGCAGCTTCCAGATTCCCAAGCCCTTCGCCAGCATGACGGTGCTCGACAACCTTTGCGTGCCGCTTCTTTATGCCGCCCGCAAGCATGAGAGGCTGCCGCGCAGCCGCGTCGTCGAGGAGGCGACGCATATCCTTAAGCAGGTGGGGCTCGCCGACCGGGCGCAAGCCATGTCAGGCGGCTTGACGCAAGTGGACATGAGAAAGCTCGAGCTCGCGCGGGCCATGGCGGCGAAGCCCAAGCTCCTCATTTCGGACGAAGCGATGGCCGGGCTCTCGGCCTCCGAAGTGGACGACATCCTGGCGCTCCTCTTCGGGCTGAAGGAGCAGGGCGTGGCCGTCATCATGATCGAGCACGTCATGCGCGCGGTGATGAAGTTCTCCGAGCGCATCGCGGTGCTCGTCGCCGGGCGCAAGATCGCCGACGGCGACCCGCAGGCGGTCGCGGGCAACGCCGAAGTCGTGAAAGCCTACCTTGGCGAATAGCCTCCGGGTCGAAGGTCTTTGCGCGGGCTACGGCTCGGTGCAGGTGCTCGAGCGCATTTCGCTCGCGGTGAACGACGGCGAGACGGTGACGCTGCTCGGCACCAACGGCAACGGCAAGAGCACGCTCATGAAGTGCATCATGGGCATCGTGCCTCCGAGCGCCGGGCGGATCGCCGCCACCATCGACGGAGTCGAGCATGATCTCGTCGGCAAGGCTCCGGAGCAGATCGTCGATCTCGGCATCTCGCTCGTGCCCGAGGGGCGGCGGCTTTTTCCGCGCCTCAGCGTCGAGGAAAACCTGCTTCTCGGCGCCTACCGCCGCACCGCGCGCGCCCTGATCGCCAAGAACCTGGAATTCTGCTTCGAGACCTTTCCGGTCCTCGCCGAGCGGCGCGGGCAGCTCGCCGGCAGCATGAGCGGAGGCGAGCAGCAGATGCTGACCCTCGCGCGCGCCCTGATGACCGCGCCCAAGATCCTGCTGATCGACGAGCCTTCGGTCGGCCTCGCGCCTATACTCGTCATCCACACCATCGACAAGATCAGGGAGCTGAAGGAGTCCTACGGGCTCACGGTGCTCATGGCCGAGCAGAACTTCAACCAGGCGATCCGCATCGCCGACCGCGGCTACGTCATCGTGCACGGCCGGATCGAGTACGAGGGGCGCTCGCGCGAGGAGCTGGCCCACAACGAGCTGGTGCACAAGCTTTACATGGGGTTGTGATGGAGCGCACGACGGTCTGGACGGCATGCTTGATCTAGGCCACATGTTCCCCGCCTCGAGCCTGCCGTGGATGCTCGGCGCCGCGGTGCTCGCCTCGCTCGGCGCGTTCCTCGTCCTCGCCGGCCTCATCGCGCTCTTCGGCCTGCATCCGCTGCGCTTCGTCACCCGGACGCTCCTGGGGCTGCTGCTTATTTCGCTCGGGGTCCTCGAAGGTACGATCACGGTCGGGATCCAGGGTTACCGCTCGCTCGCGCGCGAGGAGCTCGCCGCGCGCATCGCGGTGCGCCCCACCGGCCCTCAGCGGTTCACGGCCACGCTGCGCTTGCCCGACGGGCGCGAGGCGAGCTACACGCTCTCCGGGGACGAAATCTACGTGGACGCGCGCATCCTCAAATGGCATGCGCTGGCGAATCTGCTCGGCCTGAACACCGCCTACGAGCTCGACCGGGTCGGGGGGCGGTTCCGGGCGATCGAGCAGGAACGCTCCGCTCCCCGCACGCTGCACGCGCTCGGTCAGGAAAAGCCGTTGGATGTGTTCGATTTGCGCAAGCGCTACACTTTCCTCGCGCCGTTCCTCGACGCCGAGTACGGCTCGGCTACGTTCGTCCCGGTCACCGAGCCCGCCGAGCTCGAGCTGCGCGTCTCCACGACCGGCCTTCTCCTGCGCCCGGCCGCGGCGGCGAAGGGCCGCTGAGGCAACAGCTAGTCGTCGACCTCGAAGCGCTTCCACTGGTCCTTGGGCCGGCTCTTTCCGTCCCAGCCGATGCGGTCCATGTCGCTGAAGAACTGGAGGCGGTTGCCCTCCGGATCGTCGAAGTCGAACGTGTAGTCGTTGCCCGGCCCTTCATGCTTGATCTTGCCGCGCACGTTCACGCCTTGCGCGACGAGGTATTTCCGGATGCGCTTCAGCGCGTCCAGATTGGCCACCTCCATGGCGATCTGCTGAAGGATCGTGGCGCCGGCACCCTTCTTCTGGTCCTCCTCGGGCATCTTCGCGAGCACGAAGCTGTGGTGGTCTGCGCCGAAGCGCAGGAAAGTCATGCCTTTTTCGTTGACGTCGGAGACTTTCAGCCCGAGCATGCGCGTATAGAAATCGACCATCTTGGGGAGGTCCCGGCAGTAGATGCCGACATGGCCGATTTTCCGGATGCGGATGGGACTGTCGCTGTCGCTCATCGGAGGTCCTTTCGTGCACGGGGGCGTAGCTTGGGGGGAGGCGTGTTCCACATCGCAGAACGGCGGTTTGGATTGTTTGACAACTCTACACCGTAACATTGCACAATGGCGACGCCCTGGACCCCGCGCTCCCGTCCGTCCATGAATCCGCGCTCATCCCGGTTCCGCGCGCGTCGCGTCGCTGTCGCCGCCCTCGTCGGATTCGCCGCGGCCGCATTCGCGCAGACGTCCGCCGGTCCGGCCTCGCCGCATCGCGAGATCTACATGTACCAGGGCGCCGACCGCGACAAGCGGCTCGTCGAAGG
>DASPXL010000294.1:0-1866 GCA_035637375.1 Burkholderiales bacterium | reverse complement strand
GAGTCGCGCCCGAGCTGCACGGTGAGGCCGTTGGAAAGCCTGAGCTGCCAGGCAAAGCGCGAATTGAGCGCGACCTGCCCGGGCTCGAGGGCGAGCGGGGCGAGCAGCTCGCGGAAAGCGGCGTAGCGGCGCGCCACGTCGCCTTCGCTGCCGGCGGGCCCGGAGAGGACCGGCAGCGGTGCGTCGACGCGCCCTGAAAAAAGCTCGCCATGGGTGTTCACCAGCCTTTGCTCATTTCCCTGGCGCCAGCGCGCGAGCGCCACGTGCTCCTCGATCCGTACCTCCAGGCGGTCGGGCCAGCCGCGCCGGATTTCCGCGCGGCGCACCCAGGGAACGCTTTCGAACAGCGCGCGTACCGCCTCCAGATCCACGGTGAATATCGTTCCCGTCACGCGGCCTTGAAGCGCCGCGACGATCTCGCCGCGCGTGACATGCCGGAGCTCGCCTCCGATCACAACCGTCCTGAGCGAAAACGCCGTGGACTGGACCAGGACGCGCGACCCGGCGTAAACGATAAGCGCGAGCACCGCCGCGTAAAGCAGGCTCGCGGTGAGGTTGGCAAGGCGCGGGCTATTCAACACGATCGCCTTCCTCCCCCTCGAGCCGCGCCAACTCGAGAATACGAAGGCATAGGTCTTCGAACGACAATCCGGCGTGACGCGCCGCCATGGGCACGAGCGAATGGTCGGTCATCCCGGGAGAGGTATTGACCTCGAGGAAGTTAGGCTTCCCCGCGCGGTCGAGCATCAGGTCTACGCGGCCCCAGCCGCTGCAAGCGAGCGCCCTGAAAGCGCGCAGCGCCTCGTCCTGGATGATGCGCTCGGCGTCCGGCGGCAAGCCGCAAGGGATGACGTAGCGGGTGTCGTCCGCGACGTACTTCGCTTCGTAGTCGTAGAACTCGCGCGGGGTTTCGAGCTTGATGAGCGGCAGGGGCGCGTCCCCGAGCATCCCGGCGGTCAGCTCGACGCCGTCCACGAAGGCCTCCGCGATCACGAGGCGATCGTAGTTGGCGGCAAGCGCATATGCCTCGGGAAGATCGCGCTCGCTCTTCACCTTGGTCATTCCGATCGACGAGCCTTCGTTGGCGGGCTTCACCATCAGGGGCAGGCCGAGCCGAGCCGCGACGGCGTGGAACTCGCTCGAACGAGTCAGCAGCTCGCAGTGCGGAGTCGGGATTCCGCACGCCTCCCACACGAGCTTCGCGCGCCACTTGTCCAGTGCGAGCGCGCTCGCGAGCACACCCGACCCGGTGTAGGGAATGCCGAGCAGCTCAAGCGCGCCCTGGATCGTGCCGTCCTCGCCGTAACGGCCGTGCAGCGCGATGAATGCGCGGTCGAAGCGCTCGGCGACGAACGCGTCCAGGCCCCGCTCCTTCGGGTCGAAGGCATGCGCGTTGACGCCCTTCTTCTTCAGCGCGGCGAGCACCATCGAGCCGCTCTTGAGCGATACGGGACGCTCGGCCGAGCGCCCGCCCGTCAGCACGGCGACCTTTCCGAAGTCACTCGCCTTCACGGGGCGTCCCCGATGATTCTCACTTCGGGAACCAGCTCGACGCCGAAGCGTTCCTTCACCGCTTTGCGCGCGTGCCCGATCAGCGCCTCGATGTCGGCCGCGCGCGCCCCGCCCTTCGGATTGACGATGAAATTCGCGTGCTTTTCGGATATGCGCGCCCCGCCGATCGCATGGCCCTTGAGGCCGCAGGCCTCGATCAGCCGCGCGGCGTGCTCGCCGGGCGGATTGCGGAACACCGAACCGGCGTTCGGGAGCTCGAGCGGCTGCGTGGCGATGCGCTGCGCGAGCAGCTCCTTGATGCGCGCTCGGGCGCGCTTCTCGTCGCCCGCGCGGAAACGGAACCAGGCGGCGACG
>DASPXL010000293.1:0-4277 GCA_035637375.1 Burkholderiales bacterium | reverse complement strand
TTCCCAGTCTTTGCACCAGGCGCGGATCAGCCCGGGGGTCATCTCGACGTGGCACTGCATGCCCAGGTGCTTGCCGAGCGCGAACGCCTGGTTCGCGCAATACGGGCTCGCCGCGATCTTCGTCGCCTTCGGCGGGATGGTGAAGGTCTCGCCGTGCCAGTGAAAAGCGGAAAACTCGCGGGTCGCGCCGAACCACTCGCGCGCCGGCGCGTTGTCCTCGACCGCGACTGCGCCCCAGCCGATTTCCTTCACGGCGTTGCGCGTCACTTTGCCGCCCAAGGCTTTCGCGATGAGCTGCCCGCCAAGGCAGTGGCCAAGCACCGGAATATCCGCATCGACCGCTTTGTTTACGAGTTCAAGTACCCGCGGTATCCACGGCAGGTCGTCGTTGACGCTCATCGGCCCGCCCATGAACGCGAGACCCGAGAACTCGCGCGGATCCGCGGGCACCTGCTCGCCTGCGTCGACTTTGACGAGCCGCCACGGGACGCGGCGTGAATCCAGAAACGTGGCAAAATAGCCCGGCCCCTCGGTATTGCTGTGACGAAAGATCGCAACGGGCTTCATGCGGGAGGCATCTTGTTCAGCCTGCGTATTGTAGCGTCCCTCTCATTGCTGTTGGTCGGCGCCGCCGACGCCGCCGACGTCAACGTGATCGGCCTCTTTCCGAACAAAGCCGTCGTGGTGATCGACGGCGGCGCGCCGCGCGTGCTTTCGGTCGGGCAGAAGCCGGTGGGGGGCGTCACGCTGATCTCGACCGACCGCGAGTCGGCGACGCTGGATATCGACGGCCAGAAAAAGACCCTGAGGATCGGCCAGCATCATGCCGGGCCGACCCCGGCCTCCCCAAGCCAGAGCGCGACGCTCACCGCCGATCCGCGCGGACACTTCGTCGTCGACGGCCAGATCAACGGCGGACCGGTGCGCTTTCTCGTCGATACGGGCGCCACCACGATCGCACTGTCTTCGGGCGACGCCACTCGGCTCGGAATCGACTACCGCAAGGGGCTGCCCGGCATGATGGGGACCGCCAACGGCATGGCCACCGCCTACGCTTTGAAGCTCGACACGGTGCGCGTCGGCGACATCGTGCTCAACAACGTGGACGCTGCCGTGCTGGAGGGCAATCCCATGCCCTTCGCCTTGCTCGGGATGAGCTTCCTCAACCGCATGGAGATGAAGCGCGAGGGTCAGACGATGGTGCTGATCCGGCGGTTCTAGCACCCGATCCCCACTGGTTTTCGGTTGGGGAGGGGGTAACGGGGGAACCGTAGGGTTCCCCTGTTCGTTACTTGCTGCTTGGCTTGGTCTTGTCTTTTTCTATCAGCGCGTAGGCCGAGTGGTTGTGGATGGACTCGAAATTCTCCGACTCCACCCGGTACCACTCGATGCGCTTGTCGCGATTCAGCTCCGTCGCGATGTCGCGCACCATGTCCTCGACGAACTTGGGGTTGTCGTAGGCGCGCTCGGTGACGAACTTCTCGTCGGGGCGCTTCAGCAGCCCGTAGAGCTCGCTCGAGGCGTGCTTCTCGGCGTAGTCGACCAGCTCCTCGATCCACACGAAGCCCTTGGTGCGCGCCGAAATCGTGACGTGCGAGCGCTGGTTGTGCGCACCGTAGTCCGAAATGCGCTTGGAGCACGGGCAAAGGCTCGTCACGGGCACCACGACTTTCATCTTGAAGCACTTCTCGCCCTTCGCGATCTCACCGACGAAGGTGACCTCGTAGTCCATCAGGCTCTTCACTTTCGAGACCGGCGCCGATTTGTTGACGAAATACGGGAAGCTCATCTCGATGTGGCCGGACTCGGCCTCGAGCCGCTCGACCATCTCCTCGAGGATCACCTGGAAGGTCTCCGGCGAGATCTCGCGCTCGTGCGCGTTCAGGATCTCGACGAAGCGCGACATGTGAGTGCCTTTGAAGTGATGCGGCAGCCCCACGTACATGTTGAAGGTGGCGATGGTGTGCTGCGTGCCGCCGCTGCGCTCGGCCACGCGGACTGGATGCCGGATCGCCTTGATCCCGACCTGGTCGATGGCGAGCTTGCGCCTGTCCTCGGAGCTCTGGACGTCGGGGATGGCAAGCGGGTCGCGGATGTTCATGAGCGCTCGGTGTTGGACGATTCTAACATGCGTCCCGTTCCCGGAAACTTCAAGACCCTGTACAGCGTAGGTCTTTTCCGGTCAGCCCAAGCGCGCGCGGATCGCAGCGACGATCCCCGTCTTGTCCAGGCCGATCGAGGCAAGCAATTGCGCCTGGTCGCCGTGATCGACGTAGCGGTCGGGAAGCCCCAGCTGAAGGAGCGGCGTGCCGATCGAGCGCGCGGCGAGCGCTTCGGCGACGGCGCTTCCCGCGCCGCCCATGACCGCGTTCTCTTCGACGGTCGCGACGAGCTCGTGGGTCGCCGCCAGCTCCGCCGCGAGATCCGCGTCCAGGGGTTTCACGAAGCGCATATCGGCGACGGTCGCGTCGATCTCCTCGCCGGCCTCGAGCGCGGGCTTCAGCAGGTTGCCGAACGCGAGCAGGGCGACACGTTTTCCGCGCCGTCGCACTATCCCCTTGCCAAGCGGCAGCGCATGCATCTCCTCGCTTACCTCGGCTCCCGGGCCGCTGCCGCGCGGATAGCGGACTGCGGCCGGTTGATTCATGGAAAACGCCGTGTAGAGCATCTGGCGGCACTCGTTCTCGTCGCTCGGGGTCATCACCACCATGTTGGGCACGCAGCGCAGATAGGTCAGGTCGAACGCGCCGTTATGCGTCGCGCCGTCGCCGCCCACCAGGCCCGCGCGGTCGAGGGCGAACACGATCGGCAGGTTCTGGATGCACACGTCGTGGATCAGCTGGTCGTAGCCGCGCTGCAGAAAAGTCGAGTAGATCGCGAGCACCGGCTTCAGGCCCTCGCAGGCGAGCCCCGCGGCGAAAGTCACCGCGTGCTGCTCGGCGATGCCCACGTCGAAGTACCGGTCGGGGAATTCCTGCGCGAAGCGCACGAGTCCCGATCCTTCCCGCATCGCCGGGGTGATGCCGACGAGACGCGAGTCGAGCCGCGCCATGTCGCACAGCCACTCGCCGAAGACTTGCGTATAGGTCGGCTTGCCGCCGCTCGCCTTCTTGATGCCCTGGGCGGGATCGAACTTGCCCGGACCGTGGTAGAGCACCGGGTCCGCCTCGGCGAGCTTGTAGCCCTGGCCTTTCTTGGTGACCACGTGCAGGAACTGCGGGCCTTTCAGCTCCTTGATGTTCTTCAGCGTCGGTATGAGCGAGTCGAGATCGTGGCCGTCGATCGGGCCGACGTAGTTGAACCCGAATTCCTCGAAGAGGGTCGAGGGCACCACCAAGCCCTTGGCGTGCTCCTCCACCTTTTTCGCCAGCTCCCACAGCGGCGGCACGCCGGCGAGCACTTTCTCGCCCGCCTTCTTCGCCGCGGCGTAGAAACGCCCCGACATCAGGCGCGCGAGATAGCGGTTCATCGCCCCGACCGCGGGCGAAATGGACATGTCGTTGTCGTTCAGGATCACCAGCAGATCGGTGTCCGTCACGCCGGCGTTGTTGAGCGCTTCGAAAGCCATGCCCGCCGACATCGCGCCGTCGCCGATGACTGCCACCACGTGGCGCGCCTCCCCTTTCAGCTTCGCGGCTTTCGCCATCCCGAGGGCGGCGCTCACCGAGGTGCTCGAATGCGCGGTGCCGAAAGTATCGTATTCGCTCTCGGTGCGGCGCGGGAAGCCTGAAATGCCCCCGATCATTCGCAGCCGAGCCATCGCCTCGCGGCGGCCGGTGAGGATCTTGTGCGGATAGGTCTGGTGTCCGACGTCCCACACGATGCGGTCGTGGGGCGTGTTGAACACGTAGTGCAACGCGATGGTCAGCTCGACCGTTCCCAGATTGGAGGAAAGATGCCCTCCGGTCTGGCTCACCGACTCAAGGACGAAGGTGCGCAGCTCCTCGGCGAGGCGCCGCAACCCGGGGCGATCCAGCTTGCGCAGCGCCGCCGGTTCGTTGATGGTCTTCAGCAGCTCGTACGCGCCGGGATCGTATTCGGCCGATCCGGCCGCGGATCCCTTGCCCGGAAGGTCTGCTTGTCCGATCGCGCTCATGAGTGCGCATTATCCTTCAATTCATCAGAATTTTCGCAGCACGATGAAATCCGCGAGCTCCGAGAGCCGTCGCGCGCCGGCGCCCAGCTCGGAAAGCGCGGCCTGCGCTTCTTCGCGCAATTCCTCGGCGAGCGCCTTCGCGCGCGCGAGCCCGAGCACCGAGACGTAGGTCGGCTTGTTG
>DASPXL010000292.1:0-3079 GCA_035637375.1 Burkholderiales bacterium | reverse complement strand
AGGGGCACGAAGAAGATCCTGCTGCTTGCGCACATGGATACCGTGTACCTGCGCGGGATGCTCGCGAAACAGCCGTTCCGCGTCGAGGGCAACCGCGCCTACGGCCTCGGGATCGCCGACGACAAGCAGGGCGTTGCGCTCATCCTGCACGCGCTCGCGATGCTGAAAGCGCTCGACTTCCGCGACTACGGCCTGGTCACGGCGCTCATCAACGCCGACGAGGAGATCAGCTCGCCCGGCTCGCGCAAGCTCATCACCCGGCTCGGCGCCGGGCACGACGCCGTGTTCTCCTGCGAATCCTCGCGGGTGGAAAGCGACAAGCTCGCGCTCGCCACCGCCGGCATCGCCTCCGTGATACTCAAGGTGAAGGGCCGCGCCTCGCACGCGGGCTCGGCGCCCGAGCAGGGCCGCAACGCGCTCTACGAGCTCGCGCACCAGATGCTCCAGACGCGCGACCTGTCCAATCCCGCGACCGGTCTCAAGATGAACTGGACCCTCGCGAGCGGCGGCAGCGTCCGCAACGCGATTCCCGCCGAGGCGACCGCGACCGCGGACGTGCGCGTGCTGCGCGTGTCGGACTACGACGGCATCGAGCGGGCGGTCCGGGAGCGCATCAGGAACAAGCTCATCCCCGACACCCAGGTCGAGATGATCTTCGAGCGCCGCCGCCCGCCGCTCGAAGCGACGTCGGCGTCGCGCTCGCTCGGCGGCCACGCCCAGCGCATCTACGCCGAGCTCGGGAAAAAGCTCGTGGTCGACGCGGTCGCCGAGGGCGGCGGCACCGACGCCGCGTTCGCCGCGCTCGACACCAAGGCGCCGGTCCTCGAGCGCTTCGGGCTGCAGGGGTTCGGCGCGCACTCGAACGACGCCGAGTACGTCGAGCTCGACTCGATCGAGCCGCGCCTGTACCTGCTCGCGCGGATGGTCATGGACGTGTCGCAGGGCAAGGATCGCTGAGGGCGCGCTCAGAACCTGTAGTCGATTTCGTGCATGCGGGGCAGGGGCAGCTCGAGCTCGAAGGCTTCCTTGGGGAACAGGTCCCCGAGCGCGGGCCGCCTTCCGGCCAGCACCTGCTCGTGGACCCAGCCGACCAGCGTGTCGTAGTTCCGCTTGTTGATCTCCGACAGCCCGTATTCCCAGGGATCGGCGCCGAGCAGGGCGCGCTCTTCCTCCCAGTAGCTCCTGAACCAGGCGAGCGGCACGTTGCGCGGGTTGGCGAGGCGCTGGTAGGCGAGCTGCTTCGCCTCCTCGAAGGCGAGCACCAGGCTCTCGACCACCCAGGGGTGGCGCGCGACGATTGTGGAGGGAACGGTGGTCACGTGCATGATCGGGAAAATCCCCGTGCGGCGGTAGTAGTCGGCCTCGATCGCACGGTAGTCGGGGAAAAGGCGCGCGACGCGCGGGTCGCCTTCACCGATCGCGCGCGTGAGGTTGGGCGCGACCATCGCGTCGACCTCGCCCGAGAGCAGCATGTCCTCGACCTTCTTTCCCCGCGGCGCGCGCTCGAGCTTCAGGTCCGCCGGGGCCTGCAGCGAGGCCTCGTCGTCGCTCTCGATCACCCAGGTGATGGTCCGGTGCGGCACGCGGAAATCCTCCTCGAGGTGCCCGCGCATCCAGTAGCTCGCGGCCGCGCCGAAGGTGCGGCACGCGACCCGCCGCCCGATCAGGTCGGTCGGCCTCGCGATCGCCTTCGAGCGGTTGACGTAGATGAAGCCGTGGCGGAACCGCCGGTGCAGGAACACCGGGATCGCGGTGATGTCGCCGCGGCCGTTGTGCTTCTGAACGACGTAGGCGCCGCCGTTGAACTCGTTCACGTCGCAGGCCTCGCCGCGCGCCACCAGGTCGTGGATGTCGCGCGTGCCCGGATAGTCCGCGACGACGAGCTCGATGCCCTTGGGCTTCACCGCGCCCTCCTTCAGCGCGCGCACGATCTCGTAGCTGCCGACCATCATGCTGAGCCGCAGCTTTCCCGGCGAACGGCGCGCTTTTTTCGCCTGAGACCGCGCGATTTTCTTCGCTGTTTTTTTCCCGGCCATAGTTGCGCGCTATTCCGGCCGAATGCCGGTCGCCTCGACGATCCGGCTCGTGTGCGCGATGTCGCGCCGGATGGTCTCGGTGAGCTCCTCGGGCGTGCTGGTGTCGATCACGAACCCGATGTCCTCGGCCTTCGAGCGTACCTCGGGCCGGGTCAATACCTTGACGATCTCGCCGTGCAGGCGCGCGACGATCGCCGGTGGCATGCCGGCCGGCCCGAAGTAGCCTCCCCAGGTCGAAGGCGCTTCGTAACCCGGCAATTGTTCGCTCACGGTGGGCACGTTCGGAATGACGTGAAAGCGCTTCGCGCCGTTGACCGCGAGGAGCTTGATTTTCCCCGAGCTCACGAACGGGGCGGCGGTGGCGAGGATGCTGAATCCCACCTGAATCTGCCCGCTCAAAAGATCGGTGAGCACCGGCGGCCCGCCCTTGTAGGGCACGTGGATCCAGTCGATTCCCGTGAGGAGCCGGATCGCTTCGCCCGAAAGATGATGCGTGGTGCCGACTCCGGAGGTGCCGAAGGAGAGCTTGCCGGGGTTGCGCCTTGCGTATTCGATCAGCTCCAGCACCGAGTCCACCGGCAGCGACGGGCTCGTCACGACCAGCGCGACGGTTTCGAAAGCCTTGGTGATCGGCGTGAAATCCTTTATGGGGTCGAGGCGCGCGCTCTTGGAGAGGAACCGGTTCATCACCACGGTGCTCGCCGAGGCGAGCATGATGGTGTGGCCGTCGGGCGCCGCGCGCGCAACCGTCTCCGCGCCGATCGCGCCGCCCGCGCCCGCCTGCGCCTCGACCACCACCGGCTGGCCGAGCGCCTCGGTGAGCCCCTGCGCGACCAGGCGCGCGACGATGTCCGCGCCTCCGGCGACGGTCATGATCGAACGGATCGGCCGGGTCGGATACTGCGCGCAGGCGTAATGGGGAGCGCCGACGGACAGGACGACGAGCGCGTTGAGCAGCGTTTTCATTTCGTCCCCGAAAACAATCTGCCGACCCGGGTCAGCGCGGCGGCGTAAAAGGAAAACCCCGGCGACGGTACTGAATC
>DASPXL010000291.1:0-5139 GCA_035637375.1 Burkholderiales bacterium | reverse complement strand
CATCCTCGACACGCCGGGCCTGAGCGAGGCGGAACGGGCGGCGATGCTGGGCGGGACTGCATCAAGGCTGCTGGGGATCAAGTCGTAGGCGGAGAACCGTCCCGGACAGCCCCCCGCGGTCACAGCAGAACTCTAGGGAGCTCGCTGCGGCGATTGCGCGCGCAACGCGCCAGTCCGGACAGCTGCGCGAGCTTTGCGAACGAAACTTCGCAGTGCGCATCCAGCCACGCTGTTTCAGTGAGTTTGGCGTTCATGCTTCGCTCCTTGCTCGAAACGGCCGCGCGGATTGAAGGTCGCGCTCGCCGCGAGCTCGCGGAACAGCGAGCGCTCCTTGTCGCTCACGGCGCCGGGCACGACGATCTGCACGATCGCGTACAGATCGCCTGCGCCTTCGCGTGGTTTGGGTAGGCCGCGGTTCGCTAGCCGCAGCTTTTGTCCGGCCTGCGTTCCCGGAGGTACCTTCAACTGCACCGGCCCGCCGAGCGTCGGCACCTGCACGGTCGCGCCGAGCACAGCTTCCCAGGGCGCGAGGGGCAGATCGAGATACAGGTCGTGGCCGCTCGCGCGAAACAGCGCGTGCGGGCGCAGCGCGATGTTCAGGTAAAGATCGCCGTCGGGCCCGCCGTTCGCGCCCTTCCCGCCCTGGCCCCGCAGGCGCAGCCTCTGGCCATCGGTGGCGCCCTTGGGAATGCGCGCCTTGAACGAGCGCGGCACGCGGCGCATCAACCCGCTCCGGTCGAATTCGGGAACGCTCAGCTCGAGGTCCACCGTGGCGCCCCGGTAGGCGTCCTCGAGGCTGATGTGCGCCGTGACTTCGTAGTCTTCCCCCGGGATGGGCATCGGGCCGCGCCGCCCGCCGGCGCGATGCCCGCGACCGAAGAATTCCGCGAACAGGTCCGATAGATCGATATCCTCGAACGAATGGCGCGAGCCGCCGAACTGCCGCCCCCAGTCAGGCGGCGGCCGGAAATCCTCGCCAGGCTTGTAGCTGCCGAGCTGATCATACGCGGCGCGCTTTTCCGGGTCCTTGAGCGTTGCGTAGGCTTCGGCGATGTCCTTGAATTTCGCCTCGCCCTGCGGGTCCTTGGACACATCCGGGTGATACTTGTGCGCGAGCTTGCGATAAGCCTTCTTGATCGTGTCCACGTCGGCGTTGCGCTCGACGCCGAGGATCGCGTAGTAATCCTTGTATTTCATTTCGACTTGCCCCCTGGTTTCGCGGCCTCGCGCGCCTGGATCGCGGCGTGGCGCGCGAGCAGGCGCTCGGCGCGCGTCACCACCGGCACGTCGACCATCTTGCCGTCGATCGCGAACGACGCTCGGCCCGCGGCCGCGGCCTTGGCGTTCCCCTCGATCACGCGCTTGGCGTGGGCCACTTCTTCGGCCGAAGGCGAATATTCCTCGTTCACGATAGTCACCTGCCCGGGGTGGATGCAGCTCGCGCCCAGGAAGCCGTACTGGCGCGACCTGCGCACCATGCGGCGAAACGCGTCCCAATCGCCGAACGCGGCGACGCTCGCGATGTAGCCGAGCGGCATGATGCCCGCCGCGCGCGCGGCGAAGATCATCTGCTGCTTGGGCATGAGGAGCGTCTCCTCGGTCGGCTCCATCCCGGTTTCCAGCGCGAAGTCCTCGCCGCCGATGTCCATGGCCACGGTGCGCCCGACCGCGCCCGCGATCTCCGGCATGCGGAAGAAAGCCGCCGGCGTCTCGACCATGGCGATGAAGCGCGTGTGGCCCGCGGCAAGGCCGCGCTTCGCCTCGAGCTTCGCGACCGTCGCGTCCAAGCGGCGCAGGTGCGCCGCGTCGTCCACTTTCGTGACCGCGATGCCGTTCACGTCCGGCCCCACCAGGGCCTCCAGATCGCGCGCAGCCATCGCGTCCGGCCGGTTGATGCGCACGACCACGTCGGCTCCACCGCGCCGCACGCGCGAGGCGGCTCGAGCGACGAGCTTGCGCGCGTTGTCCTTCTCGGCGGCCGGAACGCTGTCCTCCAGGTCGAGCAGTATGCAGTCCGCGCCGCGCGCGTGCGCCTTTTCCACGTACTTCTCGACGTTCACCGGAACGTAGAGCAGCGAGCGCCACACCGGAAGCCCTGGCTTCATTCCTCTTGTCCCTTGACGGCGACCCCGCCCTCGCAGGCGACACCCGCGGCGACGAGCATCTTGTATGAGGCCCCGTCCACGCCGACCTCGGCAAGCAGCGCGCGGTTATGCTCGCCCAGCTTCGGCGCCGCCGAGCGGATGGCGCCGGGCGTGCCGGCGAGCCGCGGCACGACGTGGTGCATGGGAAACTCGCCCATGTCCGGGTCGGGATAATCGGCGATCAACTCGCGCTCGATAACGTGCGGATCCTCGAGGATCTGCGCGATGTCGTAAACGGGCCCGATGGTGACTTCGGCCTGCTCGAAGTAGGCGACGTTCTCGCCCAGAGTGCGCTTCGCGATGAACTCGCCGATGATCGCGTCCAGCTCCTCGGCGTGCCGCACGCGAGCGGAGTTGGTCGCGTAGCGCGGATCGTCGATCAGCTCCGGGCGTCCGATCGCGCGGAACAGGCGCTCGGCCATTTTCTGGATCGACGCGGACAGGCACACCCAGTGGCCGTCCTTGCTGCGGTAGGCGTTGCGCGGCGCGGTGGTGGTCGAGCGGTTCCCGGTGCGCGATTTCACCTTGCCGGTGAGACGGAAGTTGGCGGCCTGCGGCCCGAGGATGTTGAAGAGCGGCTCGAGGAGCGGCAGGTCGATCACCTGCCCCACGCCGCCGTTCTTCTCCGATTCGCGCAGCGCGATCATCGCCGCGGCGGCGCCGTGCAGGCCCGCTACGCTGTCGGCCAGATACATGGGCGGCAGCACCGGCTCGCGGTCGGGAAAGCCGTTCATCGAGGCGAAGCCCGACATGCCTTCGACGAGCGTGCCGAAGCCCGGACGGCGCCGGTACGGACCGTCCTGGCCGAAGCCTGAGATGCGCACCACGACGAGCTTCGGGTTGCGCGCAAGGAGCTGCCCGGGCGCGAGACCCATCTGCTCGAGCGTTCCCGGTCTGAAGCTCTCCACGAAAATCGCCGCGGATGGAAGGAGCTTGAGCAGGAGCTCGCGCGCCTCGGGCTTGCGCAACTCGAGGCACAAGCTCTTCTTGCTGCGCGCGTAGAGTTTCCAGGTGACCGGCACGCCGTTGGTCTGCCAGGCGCGCAGCGTGTCGCCCGCGGGCGGTTCGACCTTGATCACCTCGGCGCCGAAATCGGCGAGCACCTGCGTGAGCGTGTTGCCGGCCACGAGGCGCGAGAGATCGAGCACGCGCACGCCGCTCAGGGCGCCGCGCGCGCTCGGCGCGTAGTCGCGTTTTTTCAGCTTCGCGGCCATCGCCTTCAATCCACCTTCGCTCCGGACTCCTTCACGATGCGTCCCCACTTCGCGTGATCGGCCTTGAGGAGCGACGCAAACCCCTCGGGCGAGCCGCCCAGGACCTCGCCGCCTTCCGCCGCGAGCCTTTGGCGCACGTCGGGCATTTCGAGGACGCGGTTCAGCTCGGCGTTCAGCCGCTTGATGACAGCCGCGGGCGTGCCCGCCGGCGCAAGCAGCCCGTACCAGGTCGTCGCATCGAATCCCGCGTAGCCTGACTCGGCGATCGCAGGCACCTCGGGCATTTCAGCGGCGCGCTTCGCCGAAGTCACCGCGATGGCGCGCAGCCTCCCTCCCTTGATCTGCGCGAGCGCCGAAGGCACCGAGGACATGAACGACTGCACCTGCCCGCCCAGAAGATCGGTCATCGCCTGGGCCGCGCCCTTGTAGGGCACGTGCGTGAACTTGACGCCCGAGGCGCGCTGCAGGAGCTCCCCCGCCAGATGCGACACCGTGCCGTTCCCCGGCGAGGCGAAAGTGACCGCGCCCGGATCGCGCCTCGCCGCCGCGACCAGATCGCCCAGCGATTTGTACGGAGAATTCGCTGCGACGACGAGCACGACCGGCGCGGATACGATCAGCGCGACCGGACTCAGGTCCTTCAACGGGTCGTAAGGAAGCTTCGCGTAGAGCGCCGGGTTGATCGCGAGGTTGCTGGTCTGCCCGATCACGAGCGTATAGCCGTCGGGCGGAGACTTGACGGCCTGCTCCACGCCGAGATTGCCGCCTGCGCCCGGCTTGTTCTCGATGACGAAAATCCACCTGAGGGTCTCCGACAGTTTATTCGCGACCGTGCGCGCGGCGATGTCGGTCCCGCCGCCGGGCGGAAACGGCACGATCAGGCGTATCGGCTTCGCCGGATAGTCCTGCGCCGGCGTAGCGGCTGTGAACGCCGCAAGCGCGAGCGCCGCGAAAACCTGTCGCAACCCCAACCGACCTCCTCTTCCCGACGGATTCAACGCTGAATGATAAACTGTTCGCCGAGACCGGGAGTCTGGCCAGAACCAAGGGAGGTTTCACTCATGCGGTTAGCTCGTCTGGGAACGATCGTGGCGGTCCTTGCGTCACCCGCAGCAGCTCAATCCCTCGACTACGAGTTTTTCAAGGCCCGCGTCGAGCCGATCTTTCTGGAAAAGCGGCCCGGCCACGTGCGCTGCTACGTTTGCCACGCGGACCGGAGCAACAACAGCTTTCGCCTGGAGAAGATCCCCTCGGGCGACAAGTTCTGGACGGAGGAGCAGTCGCGCCGCAACTTCGAGGCGGTCTCGCGCCTGGTGGTGCCCGGCGAGCCGGCCAAGAGCCTGCTTCTGCTGCAGCCGCTCGCGCCCGAAGCGGGCGGCAACGCCTTCCACACGGGCGGCAGGCAGTTCGCCTCGAGGAACGACCCGGAGTGGAAAATCCTCGCCCAGTGGGTCACCGGGCAGGCAGCTCGTCCGCCGAAGTGATTTTCAGCGCATCACCAGGGTGTTGATCCGCTTGGGCACTTCGCCTACCGGCACGGTCGCCACCCGCTTGATCGCTTTCGTATCGATGACGGACACCGACCGCGCCCCCGCGTTCGAGATGTAGAGCAGCTTGCTGTCGGGCGTGAAGGTGACCCAGTTCGGCACTGCGCCGATCGGCGCGCGCCCCTCGAGCTTGAGCTCGGGCAGCTTCGCGTGTCCGAGCAGCTTGAGGTCGGGCAGCGAGTAGGCGAAGACGGCATTGGCGAAAATGCTGGTGACCCACAGCGTCTTGCCGTC
>DASPXL010000290.1:0-3266 GCA_035637375.1 Burkholderiales bacterium | reverse complement strand
GCGGCGCACCGCGTCCGTTCCAACGCGAGTAGTTAAGCCGGCGCTTCGCGTCCGGCTTAACAATTGGTAGGCGCGATTGGAATCGAACCAACGACCTCATCCATGTCAAGGATGCGCTCTAGCCAACTGAGCTACGCGCCTGAAGGAGTGCCGGATTCTAGCCGAACGACTCCGACCGCACAAACCCGATGAACCGAAATCCTAGCGGAAATCAACCGTTCCAGCTCATCGATCGCGAATCGTAGCTGTACGGCCTGTATTTGAAAATCACGTTCTGACAGGAAAGCCCGTACTCGCCGGCCGAAGCAACGTAGCCGATCGGCGCCCCGCCCGGACACTTGCCCACCGCCGAGACGTACTTGGGCACGAGCTTGTCGAGAGAGTCCGGATACGCGCCGCTATCGCGCTTGTACGCGGAAAGTGCGGATATGATCTGCACGCCGCGGGTCTCGACCGCCAATACGTCTTTCTGCGAACCGAGGTAAAAATCGATCGCGACGTAACCGATCGCAAGAACAATCGCGATGGCTGCGAGTAGGACGATCTGGCCTGCGCCCGCCTGAAGATTTGCGTGATTCATCCTCTACCCTCTTAGGCTGGTTGACGTCAAAAAGAACTTGTAAATACTACCGCAAGCCGAGCATCTCCGCCGCGTGCTTGCGCGTGGTCGCCGTGATCGCGACCCCGCCCAGCATGCGGGCGATTTCCTCGACGCGGGATTTTGGGTCCAGCACCGCGACGCGGCTCTTCGCACCGCCGCCTTCGGTTCCCTTGGCCACGGACCACTGCTCGCGGGCCTGGGCGGCCACCTGGGGGAGATGCGTGACGCACAGTACCTGCCGTTCCTCGCCCAAGGTCCTCAATTTCCTGCCCACGACCTCGGCCACCGCCCCGCCGATCCCCGCGTCGACTTCATCGAAGATCAAGGTAGGCACCGCTGCCGCCCGGCTCGTGATCACCTGGATCGCGAGGCTGATGCGGGACAGTTCTCCCCCGGAGGCCACCTTGGCGAGAGGGCGCAGCTCTACGCCCGGGTTGGTCGTCACCAGAAATTCGACCTGCTCGTTGCCCGCCGCGCCGCCGTCCGGAAGAAGCGAGCGCAGCTCCACCTCGAACCGCCCTCCCGCCATCGCCAGTTCCTTCATCGCCGCGTTCACCTCGCGGGCGAGCTTGGTCGCGGCCTTGCTGCGCTCGGCCGAAAGCCGTGCCGCGAGCTGATCGTAGTGCGAGCGTGCCGCCTGCTCCTGCCTGGCGAGCGCCTCCAAGTCCGCGGTGATCTCGAGGTCCTTCAGGCGCACCTGCAGCGAGGCGAGGAGATCGGGCAGCGCTTCCGGCGCCGCACGAAACTTGCGCGCCGCATTGTGCACGGCCTCGAGGCGTTGCTCGACTTCGCGCAGGCGTTCCGGGTCGAGCTCGATGCGATCGGCATAATGTCGCAGCGCATAGGCGGCCTCACGCGCCTGCGCTTCACCGGATTCAAGCAGCGCGATCGCTTCGCGAAGCGAACCGTCGAATTCGGTGAGCGGGCGAAGCCGCGAGAGCACTCCCGACAGCGCGCCGAGCGCGGCGTTCTCCGACTCGGAAAGCGCGTCGATCGCGCCGCGCACGCCTTCGATCAGGCTCGCCGCATGGGCGAGCCGGCCGTGCTCGGACCCGATGGCATCCCATTCGCCGGGTGCGAGCGCGAGCCGCGACAGCTCTTCGACCTGCCAGGCGAGCTGCTCGCGCTCCGCGTTGCGCGCTAGAGCGTTGCTTTCATGGTCGAGTCTCACCCGGCAAAGTCTTTGCCATTCGCGGTACGCGTCACCCGCCTCTTTTGCGAGCGGGACGAGGCCGGCGTGCGCGTCGAGCACCTGGCGCTGCGCCTCCGACCTGAGAAGCGACTGGTGCGCGTGCTGGCCGTGGATGTCGACCAGCCGGTCGCCTGCCTCGCGCAACTGGTTGACCGTCGCCGCGTGGCCGTTGACGAAGGCGCGCGAGCGGCCGCTGCGGTCCACCACGCGGCGCAGGAGCATCCGGTTCGGATCGCCCTCGAGCGCCTGTTCCCGCAACCAATCCCCGAGGCCGGGCAGCGACTCGATGGCAAATTCGGCGGTGACGTCCGCGCGCTCCGCCCCGGAACGCACCTGCTCGTTTCCGGCACGCTCACCGAGCGCGAGCGACAGCGCGTCGATCAGGATGGATTTTCCGGCGCCGGTCTCGCCCGTGAGCGCGGTGAAACCCGGCCGGAACTCGAGCTCGAGCCGATCGACGATGGCGAAATCCCGAATGGCGAGGTGCAGGAGCACGGCAGCGGCGGGTTAAAGGATCTCGCTCCAGTGCAGCTTTTCGCGCAGCATCGCGTAGTAGCTGTAGCCCGGAGGGTGGACGAACTTGACGGTATGCTCGGCGCGGCGAACGACGACGCGGTCGCCCTCCTGAAGATCGCACTGCATCTGCCCGTCGAAATGAAGCCGCGCCTCGATCGAGCGCTTCAGGGTGATGTCGATCACCGTGCGATCGCTCACCATGATCGGCCGGTTGGACAGCGTGTGCGGGCAGATCGGCACGAGCGCGAACCCCGGCACGCTCGGCTGCAGGATCGGCCCGTCCGATGAAAGCGCGTAGGCGGTCGAGCCCGTAGGCGTCGCGACGATGAGGCCGTCGGCCCGCAAATCGTAGACGAATTCCCCGTCGATATGGACGAGGAACTCGATCAGGCGCCCCACCGCGCCCTTGTTCACTACCGCGTCGTTGAGCGCGAGCGTGGCGAGCGTGACGGCCCCATCGCGCCGTACTTCGGCGGCAAGCATGGTGCGCTCCTCGATCGCATGGCGGCCGGCGAGGATCTCGGCCATCGCGTCGATCATGTTGGCCGAAGCGATGTCGGTCATGAAACCGAGCCGGCCCTGGTTGACGCCGACGAGGGGCACGCGGTGCGCGGCCAGATGCCGTGCGGCGTTGAGCATGCTTCCGTCGCCTCCCTGGACCACGGCCAAGTCGGCGCGCGCGCCGATTTCATCGTAATCCGCGACGGGAAAACGGGTGATGCGGCTGTTCTGCGCGGTCTCCTTCTCCACCAGCACGTCGCGTCCCTGCTTGCGCAGGTAGTCACCCATCGTCGCGAGCGCGGTCGCGACCTCGGCGGAGTTGTAGCGGCCTATCAGGGCGATCGTCTTGAAAGCGGACATACCGCCATTAAATCATGACCATGCACAAGTGACAAAAAGCCGGTGCGAAATCTCCCGAGCAAAACCGCAAATCGAGCCGATTCTGTAGAATCGCGA
>DASPXL010000289.1:0-7793 GCA_035637375.1 Burkholderiales bacterium | reverse complement strand
CGCCGCGCGGCGGCGTCGAGCCGCCCGTCGAGGCAGTCGTCCAATTGCGGCGTGAGGTCGAGGCATTCCATTGGGTGGGTTCCTACCCGTTTACACGCTCGCCCGCGGAAAAAGGTTCCACCGACAGGAGCGCCCGCAGGCGTCGGCGGGCCCGGTGCAGCCGCGACTTGAGCGTGCCGAGCGGCGTGTCCAGGATCGTCTCGAGCTCTTCGAGGCTGTACCCCTCGACGTCGTGCATCGTGACCACCGCGCGCTGTTCAGGATTGAGTCGGTCGAGGGCACACAGAATACGCTCGCGCAACCCGCTGCGTTCGGCGTGCTCTTCCGGGCCGTCTTTGATCGCCGGCAATGTGTCGAGGGGGTTGTCCTCGCCCTCCGCGTCGGCGGCGAGATCAGCGATCGGCGAACGAGCCCGTCGGCGGACGAGATCGACATACTCGCGGTAGAGCACCCGGGCCAGCCAGGGCCGGAGCTGCTCGATATCGACGAGCTGGCGAGTACGTGGATAGAGCTTTAGCAATACGTCCTGAACCAGGTCCTCGGCGTCGGCCACGCTGCCGGTGAAGCGCCAGGCCAGCCGATAGAGGTACTCGACTTGCGGGCGCAACAAATCCTCAAACTTCGACGCTGCGGTCCGGCTTCGGCGGAAGCGCAAAACTGGCGGCATAAAAGTAGTTACACGTCCGCGCGGCCAAAAAGGTTCCCTCCGCAGCCGGGCCGGCTCTGGAGACGCGCGACGGTTGACCGCCGACGGGGCACGGCAAGCTAGGACCCCGGCCTCGGCGTCACGTGCCCGCACTTGCCGCAGGTGCGGCGCGACTCTTTCGAATAGAACTCCTCGTACACCCGCGACACCGGATCCTCGCGGTAGTCGGCGACGTGCCGCACGGCCTGGTAGAGCTCGGCGTGGCACTTCTCGCAATACCAGAAGAAACGATCCCTCTCCCCGGGCCGGCGCCTGCGCTCCAGAACGAGGAGGAACGAATCCGGCGAGAAGCGCGGCGAGTGCCGCACGCCGGCCGGGCAATAGATGATCTCGCCCTCGCGGACCACCGCCACCTTCTCCTCGCCTTCGGGGGTGAGGTAGTGCAGGTCCATCCCGCCCCGGATCATGTACATGACCTCGTCGCTCGGGTCGGAATGGAACTCGCTCCTGTGCTCGCGCCCGCGCGCGACGAAGGCGACGGTGTCGGGCGCCTGCCACAGAATGCTCACCGGCTTGACGCTCTTCCTGATGCCCTCGGAAACCTCCGCGAGGCTGACGGCTTTCAGCTCGGTCATCGGCTTTCTTCCCGTTCCGAATCCATTTGCGCGGCTTGAGGCGCCCGCGACTGAGATTCTAAGCGCAAGGGGTAAGTAAGAGGTAAGATCGCGAATCCCTTCATGCTTCGCCGATGAAAACAACGAACGCGGCCGCGACCCTCGCCAGCGTCGTCTTTCTGAAAATTCAGGAGTTCGCTCGCAGGCCGGTCCAGGAACAAACGCGCCTGCGGGCGCAGCTCGAGGCCGTGGTCGCCGTGACCGCCGCTGAGCTTGCGCCCGCGGGCCGGATCGTGCTCGACGCCGCGGACGGGGCCGCGATCGTGGTCCTCTCCGATCCCAGGGGGGCGCTGCGCCTGGCCGAGCGCGCCCTCTCCGCGACGGCGGCGGGGCTGCCCTTGTGCATCGGCGTCAATCACGGCGCCGTGCAGGTCGCCTCGGGCGGGCGCGGCGCCGAGGGCATGACGGGCGACGGCATCTCCGTGGCGGCGAGCGTCGCCGAGTTCGCCTCGCCCACGCGCCTGCTGCTCTCGCGCTCGTTCCGGGAAGCGCTCGCGGACGCCGCTCCGGGGCTGGATAGCGGCCTTTTCGCGGCGGGGGTATTCACCGACGCGGGCCTGCGAACGCACGAGCTGTTCAGCCCGGACAGGCACGCGGCCGAGCGCAGGCGCAAGCGCTTGATCGTGCTCGGGGCCACGGCCGTCATCCTAATCGTCGGGGCCGGCGTGGCCGTGCGCGTTTCCTTGGGCGGGCACCCTAAGTTTCTGGACGGAATGATCGCGAAGCTTGGAATTTCCGCGAAGGACGGCGGGACCTATCTTCGCAGTCTGCGCGAGAAGCTCAAACTCTGACCATGACGGCGAAGAAGAAGCTCGGACGCTACAAGATTCTCGGCGAGCTCGGGCGCGGCGCCATGGGGGTCGTCTACAAGGCCGAGGACCCCGCCCTCGACCGCATCGTCGCGCTCAAGACCATCATCCTCTCGGACGACGCGGACGGGCGCAAGGACTACCACAAGCGCTTCTTCGTGGAGGCGAAGGCCTCCGCGCGGCTCACCCACCCGCAGATCATCACCGTCTACGATTTCGGCGAGGAGGACGACCTCGCCTACATGGCGATGGAGTTTCTGAAGGGAACCGAGCTCCGCACCCGGATGGCGAAGGGCGCGATCAGCGTGCCCGAGGCGGTGCACATCGCCGAGCAGGTGGCCGAGGGCCTGGGCTACGCGCACGAGCACGGCGTGGTCCACCGCGACATCAAGCCGAGCAACATCATGCTCCTGCCGCACGAGCAGGTGAAAATCATGGATTTCGGCATCGCGCGCATGCGCACCTCCGACCACAAGACGAGCACGGGCCTGGTGCTCGGGACCCCGAAATACATGTCGCCCGAGCAGGTGACCGGGGCCGCGATCGACCATCGCTCCGACATTTTTTCGCTGGGGGTCGTCCTGTACGAGATGCTGACCCGCTCGCGATTGTTCTCCGGCGAGGACACGCCGCAGATCTTCTACAACGTCGTCAACGTCCAGCCCGCCCCGCCGAGCCGGCTGAACCCCGAGGTGCCGCCGATGCTCGACTTCGTGCTCGAGCGGGCGCTCAAGAAAGATCCCGCGGTGCGCTACCAGGACGCGTTCGAGCTGGCCGCCGACCTGCGCTCCTGCATGATCGAGCTCGTCGATCGCGAGACCGGCGCCGCGGGAAAAAAGGACAGCGCCCGGGAAGCCACCAAGACGCTCAAGCTGGAAGCCAACACCGGGAAAGACACGCTCCCCCCGCCCGCCGGCGCGATCGGGGCCGACACGCGTCTTCCCGCGTCGCGCAGGTTCGACGGTTCCGCGGCGATGAGCCGGCTGAAGTCCCCTGCCAGGCGGGACCGGGCGCTCCTCACCCGGCCGCCCCGGCGGGTCGGCCTCCTGCGCCGCGTCAGAAGCGACCCGGGGCCGCGCTGGCTGTTCGCCGCCGTCGTCGCGGCGGCCTTCGTCGGCGCCGTGATCGCTTTCGCCTGAATAAAACCGGTCATTCCGTCCTGATGCCCGCCGCTTTCACCAGCGCGGCATTGGCGGCGATCTCCTCGCGCAGGTAGGCGTTGAACCGCTCGGGGTCGTAGTCCATCGGCTCGGCGCCCAGGCGCGCCATTTTCTCGCGCACGTCGCCCGAGCGCAGCGCCTTCACGGTTTCCCGGTAAAGGCGGCTCACGACCTCGCGCGGGGTTTTCGCCGGCGCGAACATGCCGACCCAGAAGTTGTAATCGGAATTCGGAATTCCCGCTTCGAGCGTGGTCGGCAGCTCGGGAAGCGCGAGCGAGCGCTTGGTGCTCCCGACCGCGAGCGCGCGCAGCTTTCCGTCCTTCAGAAAAGGCAGCACCGCGTTCACCGGGCAGAAGTAGTAGTCCACCCGGCCAGTGATCACCTCGGTGAGCGCTTCGGGCGTGCCCTTGAAGGGGACGTTGACGACCTCGATTCCGGCGCCGAGGCGAAATCGCTCCGCGTTGAGGTGCGTCGCGCTGCCGATCCCGACCGAAGCCGAGTTCATCGAGCCGGGCTTCGCCCTCGCCGCGGCGATCAACTCCTTCACCGAGCGGATGCCTTTCGCGGGCGAGATCACCAGCACGTTCGGCAGGAGCCCGAGCGGCACGACGCCGGTGAGATCGCGCAGCGTGTCGTACGGCAGATTGCCGTAAGTCGACGGCGTCACTGTATACGATGAGGAATGCACGAGCAGCGTATGGCCGTCGGGCTCCGCCTTCGCCACCTGCGCGGCGCCGATGGTGCCGCCCGCGCCGGGCCGGTTCTCGACGACGGCGGGCTGGCCGAGCTGCGCGGTGAGTTTTTCGGAGACCGTGCGGGCCATGATGTCGGTGCCGCTGCCGGGAGTGAACGGCACGATGAGGCGGAGAGGCTTCGCCGGCCAGGATTGCGCCCACGCCGGCGCGTGCGCGGCGCAGAATACGAACGCCGCAAGAAGTTTCCAGAACCGCGCCATCCGCCCCCTCCTCCTGTACGTCATAGCGCCGGAACGATACACTTTCATTCTAGGGACGCCTTTGCCGGCTGGCAACGTGATTGGGGTCGAGCCGTCATGCTGGGGTGGTTTTTCAGATCCAATAAGACGGCATCGACATCGTCCGTGGCGGACCCTGCGCGCGAGCGCGATGCAAAAGCCGGCGAGACGGCCGCGCTCGTTCACGCCGCCCTGCAACACCATCAGGCGGGGCGGCTTCAGGAAGCAGAAGCGCGCTATCAAGATGTCCTGAGGATCGATCCGGAGAACATCGACGCTTTGCATTTTCTCGGCGTCGCCGCTTATCAGCAGGGCCGGCATGAAGAAGCCGGGCGGCTGATATCGCAGGCGTTGTCCCGTGAGGCGCGCAATGCACCCGCGCACAACAACCTGGGCAATGTGCTGGTGGAGCAGGGCAGGCTGGAGGAGGCGATCGCGAGCTTCGAGGAGGCGATCGCCCTGCAGTCGGACTATGTCGACGCCCACGTCAATCTGGCCGCGGTTCGGGTCAGCCGAAACGAACCGGACAAGGCCGTTGCCTGCTACGAGCGCGCGTTGTCCGCCGCGCCGGACTTGCCCAAGCTCCACTTCAACCTGGCGAACGTGCTCGCACGGCAAGGCCGGCTGGAGGAAGCGGTTGCCCGCTATCGCCGGACGATAGCCCTCGATCCCGATTTAGCGGAAGCGCACGCCGTTCTGGGGAACGCCCTCATGGACCTGGGTCGGTTCGGCGAAGCGATCGAGTCCTACCGCAAGGCAGTCGCGCTCAAGCCTGGTTTCCCGGAGGCCTATTCCAATCTGGGCAACGCTCTGAGGCAGGTCGGCCGTCCGGAAGAAGCCGTCGCTTGTTGCAGGCAGGCGCTTGCCCTGAAATCCGACTTTGCCGCAGCCCTTTTCAACCTGGGAATCGCCCTGAAGGATCTGGACAGGCTGGAGGAAGCCATAGGCTCCTACCGGGAGGCACTCGAGCTCGAGCCCGGTTTTGCCGCGGGGCATTACAACCTCGGCGATGTTCTCGTCAATGCGGGCCGGCACGACGAGGCCATCGAATGCTTCCGCAAAGCGCTTGCGCTCAACGCGGAATACGCAGAAGCCCGCTGGGCGCTCGCCATGTCGCAGCTGCCCGCGGTATACGAGGCCGACGCGCATCCGGAACGCTCGCGCGCGGCGTTCTCGCGGGAGCTGGAGCAGCTCGAGCGCTGGTTCGAGCCTGCTCGCACGGCGACGGGCTTCAATGCCGTCGGCGTGCAACAGCCGTTCTACCTCGCCTACCAGGAAGAAAACAATCGAGCCTTGCTCGCGCGCTACGGCAATCTCTGTGTCCGCATCATGGGGGAGTGGTTTCGCGCGCAGGGTTTTGCCGCTCCCGTAAGGCGGCGCGGAGAAGCCATTCGCGTCGGCATCGTCTCCCAGCAGTTTCGAGACCACTCCGTCTGGAGTGCCATCGTCAAAGGCTGGTTTCAGCATCTCGATCCGCGACGTTTCGCGCTGGAGGCGTTTTATCTGGGGTCCGACCACGACCAGGAAACGCGGCTTGCGCAATCCAGGGCCTCGCACTTCGAGGAAGGTGCAGGCGGCCTGCAGCAATGGGTGCAAGCCATTCTCAGCCGGCAGCCGGACGTGCTGATCTACCCGGAAATCGGAATGTTCCCGATGACGCTGCGGCTGGCGAGCCTGCGTCTCGCGCCGGTGCAGGTCGCGACCTGGGGCCATCCGGAAACGACCGGACTTCCGACCATCGACTACTATCTGTCCGCGGAAGACCTGGAGCCGGTCGACGCGCAGGAGAACTACACCGAGCGGTTGGTGCGTTTGCCGCATCTGGGCTGCTTCTACCGGCCCGCCGAGCTCGTCCCCGCCGATCCCCACTGGGCCGGCTTGAACATCGACCCGGCCGCTCCGGTTCTCCTGTGCCCCGGGGTGCCCTACAAGTACTCGCCCCGGTACGATTCGCTTTTCGCCGAAATCGCGCTCGCATTAGGACGATGCCGCTTCGTTTTCTTCCACTACCAGTCGGGCTACATGTCGGCCCGGCTGCGCGGGCGGCTGAAGACCGTGTTCGCACGGAGCAAACTCGACTTCGACGACTACGCGGTGTTCGTCCCCTGGCAGAGCCGGCCTGCGTTCCGCGGCTTGCTCAAGCGTGCCGATGTGTTCCTGGATACGATCGGCTTTTCCGGCTTCAACACCGCCATGCAGGCGGTGGAATGCGGGCTGCCTATCGTGACTCGGGAGGGCCGGTTCTTGCGCGGTAGATTGGCGAGCGGCATCCTCAAGCGGATCGGCCTGCCGGAGCTGGTCGCCCGGTCGGAGGAGGAATACGTCGCGCTCGCGGTAAGGCTCTGCCGCGACGGCGAATACCGCGAGAGCCTGCGCCGGCGCATCGCAGCGGGCCGCCACGCCGTCTCCGAGGATCTCGCGCCGATCCGCGCCATGGAGGATTTCCTTTCCGAGGCCGCCGGGCGCTAGGCTCGTTCCGCAATCGCGCTGCGGCATTGTGTATCATGCCGCTGGATTCGAGGCCTAGAATTGAAATCAGCCCCCTTTGAGTACGTCCGCGCCGCGTCGGTCGGCGAGGCCTGCGAGCTGCTCGCGCGTCACGGCGACGCGGCGAAGCTTATCGCGGGTGGCCAGAGCCTCGTGCCGATGATGGCGATGCGCCTCGTGCGCCCCGCGTGGCTCATCGACATCAACGAGATCGCTGCGCTCAGGTTTGTTTCCCTCGAAAAGGATGCTGCGCGCACCGGCGCCTGCGTGCGCCAGTGCGTGGTCGAGCGCGACCAGGCTCTCGCCGCGCGCGTGCCGCTCCTCTCCCAGGCGCTCGCGTGGGTGGGGCACGTGCAGACGCGCAATCGCGGCACGATCGGCGGAAGCCTCGCCCACGCCGATCCGTCGGCGGAGCTGCCGCTTGTCGCGCAAGTGCTGGGCGCGCGCATGGTGCTGCGCTCAGGCAGCGGCACGCGCTCGCTCGAAGCCGAGAAGTTCTTCGCCGGCCCGATGGCGACTTCCGCGCGAGCCGACGAATGCCTCGAGGAAATCCATTGGCCGATCTGGCCGGAGAAGCGCGTGGGCTCGGCTTTCACGGAGATTTCCGTGCGCCACGGCGACTTCGCGATGGTCGCCGCCGCCGCCCAGTTCGAGCTCGACGCGGACGGGCGCTGTATACGCGCGGCATTCGGTCTGGGCGGCGTCGGAGGGACGCCGCTTGCGTTTCCCAAAATCGCCGCGCGCCTGGTCGGCACGAAACTCGACGAGGCAGCGGTGCGAGACGCGGCCGAAGCAGCGACCGCAGCGTGCGAACCGGGCAGCGATCTGCATGCGAGCGCCCAATATCGCCGGCACCTCGCGGGCGTGCTCGCGGCGCGGGCGCTGCGCGAAGCGCGCGAGAGAGCGAGGAGCCCGTGAGCGAGACGCTTCACGCCATTTCTGTCGAAGTCAACGGCAAGCCGCGATCGTTCCAGGTGCCGGCGCGATTGTCGCTCGTCGACTGGCTGAGGGAGGAGCTGCGCCTTACCGGCACTCACGTCGGCT
>DASPXL010000288.1:0-2772 GCA_035637375.1 Burkholderiales bacterium | reverse complement strand
TACGCGCTCGAGGCGGTGGCGGTGATCATCGGCCTCCTCGGGCTGTCCTCGGGCTTCGGGGCGCTCGCGCTCGCGCGGCGGCGCGAATTCGGCATGTTGCGCCATCTCGGCATGACGCGGCGGCAGATCGGCGCCATGCTCGCCGCGCAGGGGCTGCTCGTCAGCGCAATCGGTCTCGGCGTGGGCCTCGCGCTCGGGCTTCTGATCAGCCTGGTGCTTATCCATGTCGTGAACCGACAATCGTTCCACTGGAGCATGGACCTGCACCTGCCCTGGCAGCTTCTGGCCGGGTTCGTGGCGGTGATGCTCGCGCTTGCGACGCTCACCGCGGTCGCGAGCGGCCGGCAGGCGATGGGCGGGGACGTGGTGGGTGCCGTCAAGGAAGATTGGTGAAAAGCTAGGGCAATGCGACCCGCTGGCGTTCTGTTATCGGCGACGCTGGTGCTGCTCTCCCTGGGCGCGCTTGCCGCGGAGGATTACCCGCAGGTGCGCCCGGGCGTGGCGCTGCAGTTCCCGCGCGACCACGGCAGCCATCCGCGCTTCCGCAACGAATGGTGGTACATCACCGGCTGGCTCAGGACGAGCGGCGGCGGGGAGCTCGGCATGCAGATCACGTTTTTCCGCAACCGGCCGCGCGTCGCCGAGGAAATTTCAAGCCGGTTTGCGCCGCGGCAATTGCTGTTCGCCCATGCGGCGCTCGCCGACCGGGGCGCCGGGCGGCTGCTGCACGATCAGCGCGCTGCGCGCGCGGGGTTCGGGCTCGCGGAAGGCGCCGAGGGGCGCACCGACGTGGCGATCGGGGACTGGTCGCTCAGGCAGACCGACGGCGGCTATGCGGCGGAGATCGCGGCGCGCGATTTCCGCTACGCCTTGCGCTTCGAAGCGAAGCAGCCCCCGCTGCTCCAGGGCGAGCGCGGCTTCAGCCGCAAAGGGCCGGGCCCGGCGCAGGCGAGCTACTACTACAGCCAGCCGCACCTCGGGGTCCGCGGCAGCGTCGTCATCCAAGGGCGCGAGCTGGAAGTTTCAGGCGAGGCCTGGCTCGATCACGAATGGTCGAGTGAGCCGCTGGCGCAAGAGACGGTCGGCTGGGACTGGATCGGGATCAATCTCGCCGACGGCGGCGCGCTCATGGCGTTTCGAATGCGCGCGAAAGACAGCGGCGGCAGCTTCTGGGCGGGCGGCGCCGTGCGGAGCGCCGACGGCCGCGTGCGCATCCTGAAGCCGGGAGAAGTCCGGTTCGAGCCGCTCAGGCGCTGGCGCTCGCCGCGGACCGGCGCCGAGTATCCGGTGTCGGTGCGCGTGCAGGCCGGCGCCCTGACGCTTGAGCTCGAGCCGCTGATGGACGACCAGGAGCTCGACGCGCGCGCGAGCACCGGCACCGTTTATTGGGAGGGCGCGATGCGCGCGGGACAAGGCGAGAAGGCGCTCGGGCGGGGCTATCTCGAGCTGACCGGGTATTGGAGACCGCTCAAGCTCTGAATGCATGCCCGCTTCCGATAGAATTGCGCCCGAGACACTTGTTCAGGAAAACCGAGTTGCCTGCGAGTCCGGAGTCTTCCTTCGTCACCGTCCAGGGCCGCAAGCTCGAAGTCCGAACGATCGCCGGCACCCGCCGCGACGCGCCCACGCTCGTGTTTCTGCACGAGGGCCTGGGGTCGGTGTCGATGTGGCGCGATTTCCCGGAGAAGGCCGCACAAGCGGCGGGCTGTACCGCGGTGGTCTACTCGCGTTACGGCCATGGCCAGTCGGAGGTGCTGCGCGAGCCGCGCGCCGTGGACTACATGCACGCCGAGGCGCTCGAGGCGCTGCCGGAGCTGCTCGACAAGCTCGGCGTCGACGACCCGATTCTGGTCGGGCATTCCGACGGCGGCTCGATCGCGCTCCTCTACGCGGCCGCGCGCGGCGGCGTCAGGGGCCTGGTGCTCATGGCGCCTCACGTCTTCGTCGAGGACGTCAGCGTGAAGAGCATCGCTAGAGCGAAGACGGCGTTCGAGAGCACGGACCTGCCGCAGAGGCTCGGCCGCCACCACGCCGACGCGGCGAAAACGTTCCGGGGCTGGAACGATATCTGGCTGCATCCGGATTTCCGCGGCTGGAACATCGAGGAAGTCCTGCCGCGCGTGGTTTGCCCGGCGCTCGCGATCCAGGGCTTCGACGACGAATACGGCACCATGGCGCAGCTCGAGGCGATCGCCAAGCAGGCCGGCGGCCCGGTCGAGCTGCTGCGCCTCGCCGATTGCCGGCACTCTCCGCACCGCGACCAGCCCGGCGTGGTGCTCGAGGCGATGGCGCGTTTCATCGGCCGGCTCGATGGCGCGTAGGCGCTCAATCCGGACAACGAAAAACTGAGGCACAATACCGCGCTCTTTCTGCCGTCGTCCCCGCGAAAACGAGCGAAAGCGAGTTTCGAGGAACGGCCAAGCGGGGACCCAGTGACTTTCAACAACGACGCTGGATTCCCGCTTGCGCGGGAATGACGGACCGATGAACGATACTGTCGCCGGATCTGTACCATGACCCAGAACCTCAAGCTCGACATCTTTCCGCACATCTTCCCTCAGCCGTTTTTCGAGCGCATGAAGGCGATGGCGGAGCAGAACCCTTCGCTCGCCGGGCAGATCAAGCGCTGGCTGCACATCCCGGTGCTGTGGGACCTCGAGGCGCGGCTGCGGATGATGGGGCGCTTTCCGGGCTACAAGCAGATCCTGACGCTGTCGCTGCCGGCGATCGAGTTCCTCGCGCCGCGCGACAAGTCCCCGGAGCTCGCCATAC
>DASPXL010000287.1:0-1500 GCA_035637375.1 Burkholderiales bacterium | reverse complement strand
TCGAGCCAGCCGAGGCACACGCCGAGCGCGATGTCGGCGAGGGTGTAGCCGTTTCCCGCGCACCAGGGCTTGTCGCCGAGCTCCGAATCCATCGCGGCGAGGCCGGCGCGCACCTTCCCCAGCTGGCGCTCGGTCCAGGGCGCGCTTCGCAGCTTCGCCTCGCGCTGGCCTTCAAGGCGCGCGAGCACCCCGGCCTCGAGCACGCCGTCGGCGAGCGCTTCCCAGCGCCGCACCTCGATGCGCTCGCGGTTTTCCTGAGGGATCAGCCGGCCGAGCGGCGAGGCGTTGTCCAGGAATTCGACGATCACGCGCGAGTCGAACAGCGCCGTGCCGTCGTCGAGCACCAGCACCGGCACCTTGCCGAGCGGGTTGACGCGGGCGGCGGCGGCCTGCGGCTTCCAGGGATTGTCGTTCTCGAACTCGTAGTCGATTTTTTTCTCGGCGAGCACGATGCGCACCTTGCGCGCGAACGGGCTGGTGAGCGAGCCGATCAGCTTCATTGGAGCGCGCCGCGAAAACACGCCCGGAGGCGCCGGCGGAGCTGCGGCAGCACTTCGGCCTCGAACCAGGGGTTCGTCTTCATCCACAGCCGGTTGCGCGGGCTCGGGTGGGGCAGGGGAAAGAATTCGGGCAGATACTCGTCGCGCGCGCGTACGGTTTGGGCAAGCGTTTTTTTTCTGCGCGCGCCGAGATAGTAGGCTTGGGCGTAGCTGCCGACGAGCAGCGTCAGCCGAATGTGCGGCAGCATCGCGCGCAGCCTCGGATGCCAGTGCGGCGCGCATTCAGGGCGCGGCGGGAGATCGCCCGATTCCCCGGTACCCGGATAGCAGAGCCCCGCCGGAATGATGGCGATGCGGCGCTCGTCGTAGAAATCCTCCCGGTCGATGCGCAGCCACTTGCGCAGCAGATCGCCCGAAGGGTCGTTCCAGGGAATGCCGCTTGCGTGCACGCGCCGGCCCGGCGCCTGCCCCACGATGAGAACGCGCGCGCTGGGCCACGCGCGCAGGACGGGTTTCGGCGGATTCGGAAGGTGCGCTTCGCAGATGTGGCAAGCGCGGACTTCGGCGAGCAGGCGTTTGAACTCGGCCGGTTTCACCCGCATGTTAAGATTAGCTCCGTCCGCCATACAGGCTCCGTCGATGCCGCATTCGCCGCCGTTCTCGCAACTGGGCGCATTATCTCCCCTGGACGGACGCTACCACAAGCAGCTCGAGCCGCTGCGGGCCTCGTTCAGCGAAGCGGCGCTTTTCCGCTACCGCGTCGCGATCGAGATCCGCTGGCTGCTCGCGCTGGCGGCCGAGCCCGCGATCGCCGAGATCAAGCCTTTCTCGAAGGACACGAGCGCCGAGCTCGAGCGCCTGATCGCGACGTTCTCCGAGGAGGACGCAGCGCAGGTGAAATCGATCGAGGCCGAGACCAACCACGACGTCAAGGCGATCGAGTACTGGCTGAAGAAGCGGCTCGCGGGCGACCCGGAAGCGACCCGCGTCGCCGAGTTCG
>DASPXL010000286.1:0-3226 GCA_035637375.1 Burkholderiales bacterium | reverse complement strand
GACGACGAGGGGCGCGAGGTGATCCTCGCGATCCTGGGACCGAACGAGTTTTTCGGCGAGATGGGCCTGATCGACGACCACCCGCGCTCGGCGAGCGTGGTGGCGATCGAGGCGTGCGAGCTCCTGACCCTCTCGAAGCGCGACTTCAAGAGCTGCCTTGCGGAGAATTTCGAGATGGCCATGACCGTCATGCGCGGACTGGTCAAGCGGCTGCGGGAAGCCGACCAGAAGATCGGCAGCCTCGCCCTGATGGACGTCTACGGGCGGGTCGCGCGGCTGCTGCTCGAGATGGCGGAAACCGTGAACGGTCAGAAAGTGGTGACGAAGAAGCTCGCCAAGCAGGACATCGCCAAGATGATCGGGGCCTCGCGCGAAATGGTCAGCCGGGTGATGAAGGACCTTCAGTCGGGAGGCTACATCGAGGTTCGGCCCGGTTCGATTTTCCTGCACGAAACCATCCTGACGATCGATTGAGGGGGTCGGGCGCCAGTAGGGCGGTTCCGTCGCCGTCGAAGCCGGCCCGGAGTGCTAAAATTCCGGCATCGACCAGGACCGCCGCCCGGCGGAGCGCTGACAGGCCGCGAGCGAGTTGAAACAGAACCAGGCACCCCTTCCCGGCAAGGTTGCCGCGCTGCTGCGCGAATCGAGGCTGTTCGTCCTGGTTGCGGCTGCCCTCTATCTTTCCCTCGTCCTCACCACTTTCAACCGGGCCGACCCGGGCTGGTCGCACAGCGTAGCCGCAGGCGAGGTGCGCAACCTCGGCGGGAGGGTGGGCGCCTGGATAGCCGATATGCTGCTGTTACTGTTCGGCGTATCGGCTTGGTGGTGGGTCGCGCTCCCCGTATTCGCCGCGATCTGGACCTTTCGGCGCCTGGAGGGAGGCTTGAGCGGCGACCGGCGCTCGTTCGCCATCGCTCTCACCGGCTTTGCGGTCCTGCTGCTCGCCTCGAGCGGCTTCGAGGCCTTGCGCCTTCATTCATTGAGGATATCGCTCCCCCTCGCGCCCGGAGGGCTGCTCGGGAACCTCGTGGCGAGAGTGCTGCAGTCGGGATTCGGTTTCACCGGCGCCACGCTGATCCTGCTCACGCTTTGCGTGATGACGCTGTCCCTGTTCACCGGGCTCTCATGGTTTGCCGTCATGGAGAAGCTGGGGACGGTGCTGGAGTGCTCGTACCTTTGGACGCTCGAGAGATTGCGGGGCTGGCAGGACAGAAAAGCCGGGGCGATCGCCGCGGGCAAGCGCGAGGCGGCGGTGGGGGAGAAGCGCGGGCTGCTGATCGAGGATCACCCGCCGATCCGGATAGAACCCCCCGTGGTGGAAATTCCGAAATCCTCCAGAGTGCAGAGGGAGAGGCAGGAGCCGCTGTTCCGCGAACTGCCCGACACGCCGCTGCCTCCCATCAGGCTGCTCGATGAAGCCGCGGGTGACGTCGAGGTCCTGTCGGCCGATACCCTCGAATACACCTCGCGCCTGATCGAAAAGAAGCTCGGCGATTTCGGCGTCCAGGTCAAGGTGCTCGCCGCCTACCCGGGGCCGGTGATCACGCGCTACGAGGTCGAGCCCGCCGTGGGTGTAAAGGGCAGCCAGATCGTCAACCTGGTGAAGGACCTCGCCCGCGCGCTGTCGGTGTACAGCATCCGCGTGGTCGAGACCATCCCGGGCAAGTCCTGCATGGGACTCGAGATCCCCAACCCGCACCGCCAGATAGTGCGCCTTTCCGAGATCATCAGCTCGCGGGCCTACCACGAGCTGCACACGCCGCTCGCGCTCGCCCTCGGCAAGGACATCGCCGGCAATCCGGTGGTCGCCGACCTCGCCAAGATGCCGCACGTGCTGGCCGCCGGGACGACCGGCTCGGGGAAGTCGGTCGCCTTGAACGCGATGATCCTGTCGATTCTCTACAAGGCCGAGCCGCGCGAGGTGCGGCTGATCCTGGTCGATCCTAAGATGCTGGAGCTCTCCGCGTATCAGAATATTCCGCATCTGCTCGCGCCGGTCGTCACCGACATGCGGCAGGCGGCGAACGCGCTCGCCTGGTGCATGGGCGAGGTCGAGCGGCGCTACCGGCTCATGACCTGGATCGGGGTGCGGAACCTCTCGGGCTACAATCACAAGGTCGCCGACGCCGAAAAATCGGGCGCGCCGCTCATGGATCCGGACACGCTCGAATCGGGCGAGCCGCAGCCGCTGGAGAAGCTCCCTTGCATCGTCGTCATCATCGACGAGCTCGCCGATCTGATCATGGTATCGGGCAAGAAAATAGAGGAGCTGATCGCGCGCCTCGCGCAGAAGGCGCGCGCAGCCGGCGTGCACCTGATCCTCGCGACGCAGCGTCCGTCCGTGGATGTGATTACGGGGCTTATCAAGGCGAACATTCCGACGCGCATCGCCTTCCAGGTCTCGAGCAAGGTCGATTCGCGCACCATCCTCGACCAGCAGGGCGCCGAGTCGCTGATCGGGCAGGGCGACATGCTCTACCTGCCCCCCGGGGCCGGCATGTCCCAGCGGGTGCACGGCGCCTATGTCGCCGACCAGGAAGTGCACAAGGTCGTCGATTACCTGAAATCGCTCGGCCGGCCGGAGTATGTCGAGGGCCTGCTCGAAGCCGAGGAGGCCGACGGGGGCGTCGAGCTGGGCCTGGGCGGGGAGGGCGCAGAGTCCGATCCTCTGTACGATCAGGCCGTGGAGATCGTGCTGCGCACCCGGCGCGCGTCGATCTCGCTCGTCCAGCGCCATCTGCGCATCGGCTACAACCGCGCCGCGCGACTCATCGAGCAGATGGAGCAGGCGGGACTGGTCTCTGCCATGCAATCGAACGGGAATCGCGACGTCCTGGTGCCCGCGAAAGCGGAGTAGCCGGCTGCGATGGCCATCCGTTTCGTGCTGGCAGGCGCTTCTCTTGGAACCCTGCTGGCGCTTATGCCCTCGGTCGTCGCTGCGGCGAGCCTCCAGCGCTTCTCGGAGTTTATCAACGAGACCCTTACCGCGAGCGGAGAATTCGAGCAGAAAATCTTCGACCGCAACCGCAAGCTGCTGCAGGAATCGCGCGGGACGCTTGCGTTCTCGCGGCCGGGAAAATTCCGATGGAGCTACGTGAAGCCTTATGCCCAGCTCATCGTCGGCGACGGCTCCAAAGTATGGATCTACGACGAGGACCTGAAGCAGGTCACGGTGAAAAAGCTCGACCAGGCGCTCGGCTCCACGCCGGCCGCGCTGCTCGCAGGG
>DASPXL010000285.1:0-3150 GCA_035637375.1 Burkholderiales bacterium | reverse complement strand
GAATATGTTTCCCCCTCCGATCACGATCGCGATCTCCACGCCGAGGGCCGCGACTTGAGCAACCTCGCCGACGATCCGCTCGATGGTCGAGCGATTGATCCCGAAGGAATCGTCCCCCATCAGGGCCTCGCCGCTCAATTTCAGCAGTATCCGTTTGTATTTCGGCGCCATCGCGGATCATCTCGCCATGCCGACCTGCGCCATGACCTCGGCGGCAAAATCGCTCGATCTCTTCTCGATGCCCTCGCCGACGATATAGAGGACAAATCGCGATACCGACGCGCCCTTTGCCTTGAGTACGGCTTCGACACTTTGTTTCTCGTCACGCACAAAACCTTGTCCGAGCAACGTCACTTGCTTCAGGAATTTCTGCACCCCACCTTCGATCATTTTTTCCACGATATTGGCAGGTTTGCCCGAGTTGGCCGCGGTCGCGACCGCTATATCGCGTTCCTTCTTGATCAAATCGGCTGGCACCTCGTCCTTGGACAGAGCGATAGGCTTGGCCCAGGAAATATGCATCGCCAGATCGCGCGCAAACTGGTCGTCACCGCCGGAAATGTCCACAAGTACCCCGATCTTTGCCCCGCCGTGAACATAGCGCGACAAGCGCCCCTTCGCCTCGATCCTCGCGAAGCGGCGGATCGAAATGTTTTCGCCGATCCGCCCCACCAGCGCTTTGCGCGCTTCTTCGACCGTGGATGGGCCGAGCGGCAGCGCGGCGAGCGCCGCCGCGTCGGCAGGATTCTTTTTCTCGACCGATTCGGCCAGCCCGGCAGCGAACTTCAAGAACTCCCCGTTCTTGGCGACGAAATCGGTTTCGCAGTTGATTTCCACGATCGCGCCGGTCTTCGCGTCGGGGGCCACATGAACCGCTACGACGCCCTCAGCCGCCGTGCGCGTCGCCGCCTTGGACGCCTTGTTGCCCAGCCTGATTCGCAGCAGCTCCTCGGCTTTGGCGGGATTCCCGTCCGCTTCGACGAGCGCCTTCTTGCACTCCATCATCGGCGCATCGGTCTTGTCGCGCAGCTCCCTGACCATGCTCGCGGTGATTTCCGCCATTCCCGATCGACCCCGCTCATTCCCAAAGTTTAAAAAAAAGGGCTGCCGCCCCTTTTTCACGCGCCCACCGCCGATCATTCCGCTTTCGCGCCAGACTCTTCGACCTCGACGAACTCGTCCGAGGCCGCACCGACGATCTCCTGCACGACCTGGTTACGGCCCTCCAGGACGGCGTCGGCGATACCGCGCGCATACAGACGGATCGCGCGGCTGGAATCATCGTTGCCCGGAATGACGTAGGCAATCCCGTCCGGGGAATGGTTGGTATCGACTACCCCGATAACCGGAATTCCGAGCTTCTTCGCTTCGGCGACCGCGCCCTTCTGGTAACCGACGTCGATTACGAAAAGAGCGTCGGGCCGGCTGTCCAGCTCCTTGATGCCTCCGAGGCTGCGCTGCAGCTTGGCGAGCTCGCGCTGGAAGTGCAGCCCTTCTTTTTTCGGCAGCTTGTCGAGGCTGCCGTCCTGGATCATCGCTTCCATATCCTTCAGCCGCTTGATCGACTGGCGCACGGTCTTGAAGTTGGTGAGCATCCCGCCGAGCCATCGATGATCGACGTACGGGGCGGCGCAGCGCTCGGCTTCCTCGCGGACAATCTCGCGCGCCTGGCGTTTGGTTCCGACGAACAGCACGCGGCCCTTGTTGGAGGAGAGCTGGCGCACGAATTTCATCGCCTCCTGGTA
Organism: Burkholderiales bacterium; assembly: GCA_035637375.1. Classification (GTDB taxonomy): domain Bacteria; phylum Pseudomonadota; class Gammaproteobacteria; order Burkholderiales; family SG8-39; genus VBDM01. Next base: position 1,405 of record DASPXL010000285.1, on the reverse strand, counting down.
CATCACCATGGTCTTTTCCAGGTTGATGATGTGGATCTTGTTGCGGTGGCCGAAGATGAAAGGCGCCATCTTCGGATTCCAGTAGCGGGTCTGGTGGCCGAAATGCACGCCCGCTTCGAGCATTTGGCGCATCGTGGTCGACATGGTGACACTCCGGTTAGGGTTGATTCTCAGCCGCCCGGCCCCATCACCCGAGATTTCGGGCACCCTAACGGCGAAGCGGCAAAAATTTAGCCGAGGTCAAGCCCGGCTAGATTTAGAATGGTAGCACGCGTATTGAAATCGGCGCAAGTTTTTCCTGTGCAAACAGAGTATTACTCCATCCTGGTCGCGACCGTCCAGCGCTGGCTCGGCGAGCCTTGCTGGAGACGGGTCCTTGACATATCCTTCGCACTTTTTTTGTAGAGGCATGGCGATACACCTGAAGACCGCCGAGGAAATCGGGCAAATGCGCGTCGCCGGGCGGCTCGCCGGGGAAGTGCTCGACTTCGTCGCCCCGCGGGTGAAGCCCGGCATCACCACCGGTGAGCTCGACCGTCTCTGTCATGAGCTCATCGTTCACGAGCAGAAAGCCATCCCGGCCCCCCTCAATTACGCGCCGCCCGGCTACAAGCCCTTTCCCAAGTCGATCTGCACCTCCGTAAATCATCAGGTCTGCCACGGCATTCCCGGGGAGCGCGTGCTGAAAGCCGGTGACATCCTGAATATCGACGTCACGGTGATCAAGGACGGCTTTCACGGCGACTCCAGCCGCATGTTCTATGTCGGCGAGCCCTCGATCCAGGCGAGGCGGCTGTGCGAAACCACCTACGAGTGCATGTGGCTCGGCATCGATACGGTGCGCCCGGGGGCCTTTCTCGGCGATGTCGGGGCGGCGATCCAGCAACATGCCGAAGGCCGGGGCTACAGCGTGGTGCGCGAATTCTGCGGCCATGGAATCGGGCGCAAGTTCCACGAAGAGCCGCAGGTTCTGCATTACGGGCGTGCGGGAACGGGCACTCGCCTTCAGCCGGGAATGACTTTCACGATCGAGCCGATGATCAACGCCGGCAAGCCGGCGATCCGCGAGCTTGCCGACGGCTGGACCATCGTCACCAAGGACCACAGCCTTTCGGCGCAGTGGGAACACACGGTGCTGGTCACCGCGACAGGGTACGAGGTTCTGACGGTTTCGTCGGGCACACCGCCCCCGCCGAGGCATTAGCTCCATGTTGTCTCCGCCTGCGGCGTTCACCGACCTCGGACCGGCGTTTGCACGGCTCAAGGCGGGCGTGCAGGCCGAGCGCACCGAGCTTAGGGCGAAATTCCAGAAGACCGCCGACGGCGCGCGGGTGCTGCGCGAGCACCGCCGCCTGGTCGACCGCGTCCTGAAAAACATGTGGTCGCGACTGCGGCTACCCGCGTC
>DASPXL010000284.1:0-10187 GCA_035637375.1 Burkholderiales bacterium | reverse complement strand
CCGGGGCCCGTATCCCTCACCTGAAAAAAATCAGCCGCGTCTGCGGCCCACCGACTTCTCCGGCCCTCGATTTCTGGCTGGGGAGGAAGGATTCGAACCCTCGCATGGCGGAATCAAAATCCGCTGCCTTAACCAGCTTGGCGACTCCCCAGGCGCTAACTTTCGGAAACGAACAAGGAGGCACACCCCCTTGTTTATCCCCCGGCTCAGGCGTTGCGGAACGACAAGTCCCTCCGCAGCGCGCTACACGTTTTCCAGCAGCGCCGCGAGCGGATGGCGATCCAGCCCCCGCACCGCGAAGCCGCGCATCTCCGCGGGCATCCTGGACAGGACCGAGCGCGCCTCGCGCTCGGTCGCGAATTCGGCGAATACGCAGGCGCCCGAGCCGCTCAGGCGCGCATCTCCGAACTGCCTGAGCCATTCAAGATGCACCGCCACCTCCGCGTGGCGCCGGCACACGACCGGCTCGAGATCGTTCCTCCCAAAACCGGCCGAAAAGCCCGGTATTTTGATGGTTTGTGAATTTCGTGTCAATTCGCTCGCGGCAAAAATCGCACTTGTCGACACGGCGACCGGCGGCGCGAGCACGACGTACCACGCCTGCGGCAGCTCGAGCGGCGCGAGCCGTTCGCCTACGCCCTCGGCAAATGCGTTGCCGCCGAAAAGAAAGAACGGAACGTCGGCGCCTAGCGAAAGCGCCAACGCCGCGAGCCTCTCCCCGGACAGACCGAGCCCCCACAGCCGGTTCAGGACGGTGAGCGCGGTGGCGCAATCGGAGCTGCCTCCGCCCAATCCCCCGCCGATCGGTATGTTTTTTTCGATGTCGATTTCGACGCCCTGCCTCGAGCCGGCTTCGGCCTGCAGCAGCCGCGCGGCGCGCACGGCGAGCTCCTCGTTCTCCTCGATCCCCGGCAGCGCCCGCGCGAGCTTCACCCGGGCGTCGGCGCGCGGCGAAAAGCGCAGCCAGTCGCAGCGATCGATGAGGCGGAATGCGGTCTGCAGCAGGTGATAGCCGTCCGCGCGCCGCCCGACGACGTGCAGGAACAGATTCAGCTTCGCCGGTGCCGGATAGCGGCGCTCCCACGGATTCAATTTTTCCATCGGTCCACGATCAGGCGAATTTCGAGATCTTCGCGCGACACGCGCAGCCGGAAAGGCCGCCCCTCCCGGAATTCCTCGTAGGCGATGTGCCAGCCGTCCTGCCGCAGGTCCAGGCCCCGGTCCGGGTCGCCGCGCATCTCGGAGGGCCGGCCGGGGCTCGCCCGCCCCTGCACCCAGTCCGAGAGCCCGGCAAGCGGCAGGCGCCAGCCGAGCGCCTGCTCGGTCAGGCTCTCCGCGTCGGCGGCGCGGTATTCCCTGTTGTCGCCGGTCGAAAGACGGAACCGGTCGCGCTCCCGATTGATGCGCGCAATCCCCTGCCCGAGGGGCGAGGTGAGGAGCAGCTCGTCCGCGTCGTCCGTGTGACGCCAGAAGATCCGCCCGCTTGCGGCTTCCTTCCCGTGACGGATCGCGACGCGACCCGAAAGCTCGAAGCCGCCCGGGGGGAGCGGAACCTCGGGAAGCCCCGCGCACGCGCCGAGGAATACCGCCGCTGCGAAGCCGGGCGCAAAGCGGACCACGAAGAGTTAGCAGGCTGTCAAAAACGATTCCGACCTGTCAGTGCTTCAGGCGCTTGATGGTATTGACGAGAGTTTCGTTGTCGGGGTTCGCGCGGTTCGCGTCGTTCCAGACCCGCTCGGCCTCGTCGCGCTCGCCCAGCGCCCAGAGCACTTCGCCGAGGTGAGCGGCGATCTCGGCATCGGGTCTGCCGGCGAACGCGCGGCGCAGGTAACCGAGCGCGTCCTTGAGGTTGCCCATCCGGTACAGCACCCAGCCCATGCTGTCGACGATGAACGAATCGTCGGGGGCGAGCTGCAGCGCGCGCTCGATCAGCTCGCGCGCCTCGGGCAGCCGCTGGTTGCGCTCGGCGAGCGAATAGCCGAGCGCGTTGTAGGCGTGCGCATGCTCGGGCCTGATCTCGATCAGCTTGCGGAGCGAAGCTTCGAGAACGTCCACCCGCTCGATTTTCTCGGCGAGCATGGCGTAGTCGTAGAGCAGCTCGGGATTGTTCGGAAGGCGATCGAGCGCCTGCCCGACGAGGTCGAACGCGGTCTTGGGCTGGTTGGCCTCGCGCAGGAGCTGCGCTTCGGCGAGGACCAGCTGGACCCGCTGCTGGCTGCTCTTCGCGGCCGCCTGCTGCAGGTGGGCGCGCGCCGCGTCGAGCTTGCCCTGCCTGGCGAGTATCTGCGCGTAGCGCATCTGCGCGGGCACATACTGCTCGCCCTCGCCCACCTCGCCGTACCAGCGCAGCGCTTCCGGAAGATTCTTGCGCTCCTCGGCGACCTGGCCGAGATACAGCCGCACCCCGTCTTTGTCGCGGTATTGGCCGTCGAGCAGGCCCCTCAAATACCTTTCGGCCGAGTCATAGTCCTTGAGCTGCAGCGAAAGCAGCGCCACCGCGAACGCCATGTCGGTGCTGTCGGGTGTGCCGGCGATGAGCTTCTGGAACTCGCCGCGGGCCTCGGCGAAGCGCTTTTGCGCCACCAGCATCCGCGCGTACGCGAGGCGCGTTTCGCGGGCCGCCGGGTATTGCTCCAGAAAAGCGGCCAGAAGCGATGCCGCCTGGTCCACCGAGACTTTCTGCAGCAGCTGCGCCTCGAGCAGCACCGCCGCCTCCCAATCCGGACGCAGTTGTCCGGCCCTGCGGGCTTCATCGAGCGCCGTCCGGTCCTCGCCCGCGTTGACCGCGGCCTGCGCCAGGGCGAAGTGCGCCTGCGCGAGCTTGGGATAGTCCGCGGCGAGGCTGCGCACGAGCTTCAGCGCCGCTTGCTTGTCCTGGGCGTTCGCGAGCGTCCGGGTGAGCTGCGTAAATCCGCTGGTCGGGTCCGCCGCCGAGCTCGCGAGGAGCTTTTTCAGACTGGGCAGCGCTTCGTCGTAGCGCCCGGCGGCCACCAGCAGCCCGCCGAGAGCCTGAAGCGGGCGCGCCGAGCCGGGCTCGGTCTCGTGCCAAATCCTCGCGGCGTCGATCGCCGCGCCGTTCATCCGCGCGTAGAGCGCGACCTCGGTGGCGCGGCGCGCGATCCGGGGATCGCGGGTGCGCTTGGCGAGGTCGACGTACGCCTGCGCGGAGAGCCCGAGATTGCCGCGCTGGCCGGCGATCTCTGCGAGCAGGAATTCGTAGAGGATATCCTTGTCCAGCTCCTGCTTGGGAAACGCCGAGCGGTCTTCGGGCTCGGCGGCCCCCGCGAGCGCTTCGGCCGCCGGCGCGTCCGCGTCGGATTCGTCCTGCGCTTCCTCCCCGGCCGCGGGCGGCTGCGGCGGATTCGCCGCGCACCCTGCAATCAGGGCGATCGCAGCGAGCATCCGCAACGCGCCGAACGGGACGAGCAAAAAACCTGTTGGATTGGACATGCGAAGGCGCCTGCTGTCGTGAAGGGCTAGTTTAGGTATATTTCCGGGGCCCGACAAGACAATTAGTGCCTCAATGCCAGAGCTTCCGGAAGTCGAGATCACACGCCGCGGCATCGAGCCTTTCGTGCTCGGCAAGACCATAACGGGCGTCGCCGTGCGCAACCCCAATCTGCGCCGGCGTGTGCCGCGGAACTTCGCGCGCCTGGTCGTCGGCCGGCTGGTAAAACGGCTGGTGCGGCGGGGCAAGTATCTGCTGCTCGAATGCGACGGCGGGTCGCTCATCGTGCATCTGGGCATGTCGGGGAGCCTGCGCGTGATCGACCCGCAGACGCCCCCGCGCGAGCACGATCATCTGGATCTCGTTTTCGGCGGCACGGCGCTGCGCCTCCGCGATCCACGCCGCTTCGGCGTGGTGTTGTGGAGCGCCGGCGACGTCTCCCGCCACCCGTTGCTCGCGAAGCTCGGAGTCGAGCCGCTCGGCGGGCGCTTCTCACCCGAGTTTCTCTATCGCGCCACGCGCGGCCGCGATGTCGGCGTCAAGCTGTTGCTGATGAACGCCAGCGTCGTGGTCGGAATCGGGAACATCTACGCGAACGAAAGCCTGTTCAGGGCGGGCATCCACCCGCGCACGCGCGCCGGGCGCCTCTCTTTCGCGCGCTGCGAGCGGCTGGTTGCGGCCGTGAGGGACACGCTTCTCGCCGCGCTCGCCGCCGGCGGGTCGAGCCTGCGCGACTTCGTGCACTCGGACGGCGCCTCGGGCTATTTCCAGCAGCACTACTACGTCTACGACCGCGCCGCGCTGCCGTGCCGCGTCTGCGGTGCGGCAATACGCGTGGCGCGCCTGGGCCAGCGCTCGAGCTTTTTCTGCGCGACCTGCCAGAAGTAGGTCGGCGCTCTCCGCCGACACTTTATCCGGTCGTCGGAAAAGGGGGGCACGCCCGCTTTACATCTCCTAAAATTTGAGGCTATCCCTTGCCTTCGCGCTTTCCCACTTTCGCGGCGAGAGCGCGCGCGACAAGCGGCTGCACGAACTTCTCCACGTCGCCCCCCAGCGAGGCGATCTCCCTCACGATGGTGGCCGAGACGAACATGTACTGATCGCCGGGGGTCAGAAACAGGGTCTCGACGTCCGGATGGAGATTGCGGTTCATCCCCGCCATCTGGAATTCGTATTCGAAGTCCGACACCGCCCTCAGGCCCCGCAGGATCACCCGCGCCTTCTCCCCGCGGACGAATTCCATGAGCAGGCCGCCGAAGCCCTCGATTCTGACGTTGCGATAGGGCTTGAGCACCTCGCGCGCGAGGCGCAGGCGCTCCTCCAGCGTGAAGAAGGGGTTTTTCCCGTGGCTGTCCGCGACGCCCACCACGACTTCGTCGAAGAGCGTGGCGGCGCGCCGCACCAGGTCCTCGTGGCCCCGCGTGATCGGATCAAACGTTCCCGGATACACCGCCTTGATCATCGGGTGTCCTTCCCAGAAGATGAAAATGCACCTTGCCCGCGCGGGCGCTCTTCAGAACAGTCCAACCATGCGGCGGGTCGAGCGCGGCCTCGCTTTCCGCGTACACCCGCCCTCCCTCGACAAGCAGCCTGCGCACGAGCGCGAGCGCGGCTGCCTGCAAGCCCAGACGGTAGGGCGGATCGACGAAGACGACGTCGAAGCGCGAGCGCGCGCCGCGGGCGAATTCTAGCGCATCGCCGCGCACGACAGTCAGGTTCGCGGCCGCGAGCTTGCGCGCGTTCTCGCGAAGCGCCGCGAGCGCCGCGGCGTTCTTCTCGACCATGACGACCGACGCAGCGCCGCGTGAAAGCGCCTCGAAGCCGAGCGCGCCGCTGCCCGCAAAGAGGTCGAGGCACGACAATCCGGTGAGATCTCGGCCGAGCCAGTTGAAGAGCGTCTCGCGCACCCGGTCGGGCGTCGGCCTCAGGTCTGCGACGTCGGGAAATTCGAGGATGCGGCTGCGCCAGAGCCCGCCGATGATCCGGACCGTGTTGGCTCTAGTCCGGCGCACCGACGACGACGACCGAGAGCTTCGCCGGATCGACGCGGCGCGCAAACGCGCCGTGAATCTGCGCAAGGGTCACGCCCTGCACGCGGGCCGGATACTCGTCGAGCCAGTCGAGCGACAACCCGTAGAAACCGATCAGGGCAAGCTGCTCGAGCACCTTCCGGTTGACGCGTGGGGGAATCATCGGGACGAGTGCTAGAATCGAGCGCTATTCTATAGCGGTTTTTTGCAAACTCGTTTTTCCTCTCGGCCATGCTCGAACCGTCGTCCGACTTCGCGCGCGAGTTTGTCTCGGCTCTGCTCGACTAGACTAGACCGGCGGCGTGGCGATCATATCTTTCAGCCAGGTCAGCAAGCGCTATCCGGGCGGGTTCGAGGCGCTCAAGGCGGTGAGCTTCGCCGTCGAGCCGGGCGAGATGCTGTTCCTCACCGGCCACTCCGGCGCCGGAAAGACGACGCTGCTCAAGCTGATCGCCGCGATCGAGCGCGCCAACGGCGGCACGGTGCTCGTCAACGGCCAGAACGTCTCGGCGATGCGCGCATCGGCGATCCCTTATTTGAGGCGCCACCTGGGCCTGGTCTTTCAGGGCCAGAAATTGCTGCACGACAGGAGCGTATTCGACAATGTCATGCTGCCGCTCGTCGTCACCGGGCAGCCGTACCGCGACGCGGCGCGGCGCGCGCGCGCCGCGCTCGACAAGGTCGGGCTGCTCGAGCGCGAAAAGGCCAATCCCGTCACCTTGTCGGGAGGCGAGCAGCAGCGCCTGTGCGTCGCGCGCGCGGTGGTCAACCGGCCCGCGATCCTGCTCGCCGACGAGCCCACCGCGAGCCTGGATGCCGCCTACGCGGACGAAATCATGGAGATGTTCAGCGCTTTCAATCAGGTCGGGGTCACCGTGCTCGTCGCGACGCACGATCAGCAGCTGATCGGCAAGTGGCGCAAGCGCGTCCTGATGCTCTACCGCGGGAAGCTCCTGTGAGAGCGTGGCTTCAGCATCACGTGCTGAGCTTCGCACAGACGCTCGCGCGCCTGGCCCGCTCGCCCTTCGCCACCGTGCTCAACGTCGTGGCGATCGGGGTCGCGCTCGCGCTCCCGCTCGGCGCCTACTGCCTGCTCGGCAACCTGGAGTCGGTCTCCCATAAGATCTCGGTCGAGCCGCAGGTCTCGGTCTTCCTCGCGGGGGACGCCGCGAAGGCCGATATCGCCGCAGTCGAGGCGCGGCTGAAGGCCGCCGGGGGCGTGCGCGCCGTGCGCTTTGTCTCCCGCGAGACGGCCCTCGTCGAGCTCAGCCGCACCGCCGGCATGCAGGAGGTGATCGCCAGCCTGCGCCGCAATCCGCTGCCGGACGCATTCGTGGTCACCCTCGCCGCGAGCGACCCCGCGCTCGCGGACCGGCTTGAGCTCCAGTTCAAATCGCTCAGCAAGGTCGCCCACGTTCAGGCGGACTCGGCCTGGGTGAGACGCCTCGATGCGCTGCTGCGCCTGGGCCGGACCGCGGTGGTCCTGCTTTCGGCGCTGCTCGGGCTGGCGCTCGTCGCCGTGACCTTCAACACGATCCGCCTGCAAATCCTCACCCAGCGCGACGAGATCGAGCTGTGCCGCCTGATCGGGGCGACGCACGCCTACATCCGCCGGCCGTTCTTCTATCTGGGGTCGCTGCTCGGCCTGCTCGGCGGGGTGGCTGCGCTCGCCATCGTGCTCGCGGCGCTCGCGGTCCTGAATCGCGACCTGGAGCAGGTCGCGCCTTTGTATGGTTCGGACCTCCGGCTGCGGTTCCCCAACCTGGAGGAAATGCTCGCCGCCCTCGCTGCCTCGGTCACCCTGGGCTGGCTTGGCGCGTACCTATCAGTGAGCAGGCACTTACTGGGAATAGACCCGATCAGGTGAATCAGGCCCCTGTCGACCCCGTGTCCTTCAGCGAGAACCGACCTTGCTTTTAGCACTCTAAGGTCGGGAGTGCTAAAATTCTCGGAACGTTGAAACGGCGTTCGATCGGACCCGGCAAGCCGGGCCGATCAACGCCAGTGCGGTACCAGGGAGACTCTCCCGGATCGCCGCGTACTTCAGGAGACACAGCAAATGAGCAACGTGATGGCATTGCCGGTACCGGTAGGAAGCCTGGAGAGCTACATCCAGGCGATCAATCGCTTCCCATTCCTTTCCGCCGAAGAAGAGCAGCGGCTCGCCCGCAAGTTCAGGTCCGAGGACGACGTCGACGCGGCGCGCCAGCTGGTGCTGTCGCACCTGCGCCTGGTGGTCGCCGTCGCCCGCGGCTACATGGGCTACGGCCTGCCGCAGGCGGACCTGATCCAGGAAGGCAACGTGGGCCTGATGAAGGCGGTGAAGCGTTTCGATCCCGAGCGCGGGGTGCGGCTCGTGTCGTTCGCGATCCACTGGATCCGGGCCGAGATCCACGAGTTCATCCTGCGCAACTGGCGCATGGTGAAGCTCGCCACCACCAAGGCGCAGCGCAAGCTCTTCTTCAACCTGCGCAGCATGAAGCCCACGCTCGATCCGCTGACGCTCGCCGAGGTCCGCTCGGTGGCCCGGCAGCTCGGCGTGAAGCCTGAAGAAGTTTCGGAGATGGAAATGCGCCTGGCGGGCCAGGAGATCGCGCTTGAGCCCGCGAGCGACGATGACGAGGGCTACGCGCCGATCGCCTATCTCGCAGACCGTTCCCCGGGGCCCTCGGAAGTGCTCGAGGCGAAGCAGGACGAGAGCCTCAAGGCGCGCGGCCTGGAGGCCGCCCTGGCGAGCCTGGATGCGCGCAGCCGCCGCATCGTCGAGGCGCGCTGGCTGCGCGAAAAGGACCCGGCGACGCTGCACGAGCTTGCCGAGGAGTTCAAGGTCTCCGCCGAGCGCATCCGCCAGATCGAGGCAAAGGCGCTTGCGAAAATGAAAGTCGCGATCGCCGCGGCATAATCCTGCGGCGAACCGTTCTCCACGAAGCCGCGGCGGGCCCGCGGCTTTTTATTTCCCGCCGAACACCACGTAGCGGTTCCGCCCCTGCTGCTTGGCCTGGTAAAGCGCCTGGTCGGCGCGATGGATCAGGTCCTCGGAGGAAGTTTCCTTCTCAGGGGTGAGCGAGGCGATGCCCAGGCTCAAGGTGAGGTTCTGGCCGACGGCCGAGCGCGCGTGCGCGATTGCCAGGCCGGCGATCGCGCGGGACACCGCCCGCGCCACGTCGACGGCACCCTCTAGGCCGGTTCCCGGCAGGATTAGCGCAAACTCCTCCCCGCCGTAGCGGGCGGCGAGGTCCGCCGGACGCCGACCCGCGGCGCGCAGCGCCTCCGCCACCTGCTGCAGGCAATCGTCGCCCGCCTGGTGGCCGTAGTGATCGTTGAAAGCCTTGAAGTGGTCCACGTCCGCGAGAATGAGCGACAGCGGCTGCCTGTTGCGCGCGGCGCGGCGCACCTCGGTCAGCAGGTAGCTGTCGAAATAGCGCCGGTTGGCGATCCCGGTCAGCCCGTCCTGCCGGGAGAGCTTCTCGAGCGCCCGGTTGGCCGAGGCCAGGTCGCGCGAAGTTTCCAGCAGCTTGCTGCGCATGGTCTCGGTCCGGTGAAGCGCGCGGACTTTCGCGTTCAGCACCACGAAGCTCACCGGCTTGACGAGGTAGTCGTCGCCGCCCGCCTCGATCGCGCGGTCGAGGTCCTGATCGGCTTCTTTCGAGCTCAGGAAAATGATCGGCACCCACTCGTCGGGGCTCGCCTCGCGCATGCGCCGCGCCGCCTCGTACCCGTCCATGACCGGCATGATGACGTCGATCAGCACGAGGTCCGGCTGCTCCCGCTTGTAGAGCTGCAGCGCCTCTTCCCCGTTCTGCGCCTCGGCGACGGTGTGCCCCATGCGCTGGACGAAGCCCTTGAGCGCCGCGCGGATCGTGGGGGAATCGTCGACGACCAGGATTTTCATTTTCTCTCGAAAGCGATTTTTTCCCGGCGCAGATTCAAGGATGCTATGGTTGTCCTGATGCAAGCCGTGAAACGGCGCCAGGTGCAGACAGTTCCCAACTCTTCTCAGCGCGCCGTTCAGCCGGAAGTGCGCAGCAGCGTCCGGATGTCGGCGATCAGATTCGCCGCGTTGCCGTGGCGCGCGAAGAGGCGCAGCCGGCCCTGCGGATCGAATACGTAGCTCCCCGCGGTGTGATCCACGGTATAGCTGTCGGGGGTCTTCCCCGGCGCCTTCTGGTAGAACACCCTGAAGTCCTTCGCCACCTTGGCAATCGCGGCGGGGTCGCCGTAAAGCCCCAGGAAGCTCGGATCGAACGCCGGAACGTATTCGGCGAGCAGTTTCGGCGTGTCGCGCTCGGGATCGACCGTGACGAAGAGGACCTGCAGGCGCTTTCCGTCCTCGCCCAGCCGCTCCTTCACGGCCTTCACCTCGGCGAGCGTCGTGGGACAGACGTCGGGGCAGCGCGTGTAGCCGAAGAACATCACCACCACCTTGCCGCGAAAATCGGCGAGCGTGCGCGTTTTGCCGGTGTGGTCGGCGAGCGTGAAATCCCTGCCGTAATCGGTGCCGGTGATGTCGGTGTTCCTGAACGAGGGTCCGGAGCCGCTGCAGCCGGCGAGCGCGAATGCGACGAGGGCCAGCCGGGACAGTGTCCGCACGGAAACGCGCTCAGAGCGAAAAATAGTGGTCGACCAGGAGCGCTGCGAAAAGCAGCGCGAGATACGCGATCGAGTAGCGAAAGGTGCGCCGCGCGAGCGCGTCGCTGTAGCCCGTGTAA
>DASPXL010000283.1:0-5080 GCA_035637375.1 Burkholderiales bacterium | reverse complement strand
CGGTTGGGAACCTGCATTGAAAAATAGGCGACTTTGCGGATCATGGCGTGCCCCTCCTTTAGTGCAATCCTACTCTACCGATAGCACCGGCCGGGAAAACTGGCAAGCGGATTCGCGCTCAATCGCCGGCCCCGCCGAGGCGGTACCGTTGCACGAAGCGCCGGTCGATGCGGTCCTTGCACCGCCATACCCAGGACCCCTCCAGCGCGAACGACGCCCAGGAGGCCACCGCGTAGCGGTCGCCGCAGCTGATCAGCGCGAGCGCCCTCGCGGGCGCGCGGAACGGCTCAGGCGGGGCGCCGGCAAGCGCCAGTCGCAAATTGCCCGCCAGAATCGGCCCCTGCCTGACGGCGATGACGCCGGACTTGGGTCTCGAATCGCCGATAATCGTCGCGCAATCGCCCGCGGCAAAGACCTCCGGATGCGACGGAGATCGCAGCGTGTCGCTCACCGCGACAAAGCCGCGCGGGTCCGTGGCGAGGCCGCTCTGAGCGATCCACGAAGGCGCGCCCGCCCCGGTCGCCCAGACAGTCGCCTGGGCGTCGAAGCCCTCGCCGCCTTCGAGCTCGAGCCCGCCTTCGCGTACGGCCACGACCCGCTCGCCCGCGCGCACCGCGACGCCGCGCTCACCGAGAATGCGCCCGATCCTGCGGCGCACGCCCGCGTTGTGGCCGCCGAGGATGCAGGTATCGTCGAACAACGCAAACTCGACGGAGGCGCCGGCAAGCGCGTGCTGCATGGCAAGCAGCACCTCGACTCCGCCCGCGCCGCCGCCGACCACCGCGATGCGCCGGACCTCGCTCCTCCTCGCCGCCTCGCGCAGGCGCTCCCAGCCGGCGAGAAAACCCTCGACCGGCCGGAGGCGAAGCGCGTGCCGTGAAACGCGGGCCGGCCCGCCTGAGGTCGATCCGATGTCGAGCGACAGGAGATCGTAGACGAGGCGCCCGCCTCCGGCGGTGATCACTTCGCGCCGCGCGAGATCGACGCCGGCCGCCGAATCTTCGATAAAGCGGCCGCCCGCGCGCGCCGCAAGCGGCCGAAGATCGATGCGGCACTCCTCCGGCCGGTAGTGGCCCGCGATGAGTCCGGGAATCATCCCCGAGTAAACGGCATGGCGATTCGGACTCAACAGCGTGAGGCGAGCGCCTTCGGCGGGCGCGTCGCCGAGGCGCTTCAGCACGGCGAGATGGCTGTGCCCGCCGCCGACGAGAAGAAGGTGTTTCACTTACCGCGCCCGCATTTCTTCCGGCAGGCGCTCGAGATCCTCCGGTCGGTCCACGTCCCACAGGGCGGGAAGCTCGCTCAGGCGCCAGCGGAGCGCGGCGATGCGCCGGCGGGTTTCCGGCAGGACCTCCGGGCCGCCCCAGGGAATTTCGCGAAACAGCTCTGCATCGCAGCGCGAAAGGCCGATCAGCACGTAACCTCCGTCCTCCGCCGGCCCGATCACGACGTCATCGCCGCCGGCAAGCGCCCGTTCCGCGTCGCGGAGATATTGAGCCGAAAGTACCGGAATATCGCTGCCGACGAGGATCGCCCGCGAGGCGCGCGCCAGCACCGCTTCGAAGGCACGCCGCATGCGCGCGCCCAGATCGCCTTCCCCTTGGGAATGAAGGCTCAATCCGAGCCGGCGTTCGCATTCTAAAAAGAACGGGGCGCTCGCGTCGGGCGCGCACCACAGTTCGACGGGGCCAAGTTTCGCGTCGGTTGCAGCACGGAGGCTATGCATCACGAGCCGGCGATGCAGCGCGGCGGCTCCCGCTTCGCCGAGCGCGGGGATCAGCCGGGTCTTGACCTTGCCCGGCTGTGGCGCCCTGGCGAAGACGATGACGCGACAGCGGTCTTTAGCCGCGCTCGCCGTCATAGAGGCGGGCAAGACTCGCGGGCGCCGCGCCGAAGAAGAACTTCAGGCGCAGCCGCCACATCAGGAGCACGGTGCGCAGCACCCCGCGCCGCTCCCACCTGCGGCCCGAGGTCACCGCCTTGTCGGCGAGGCAAAGCGGCCGCGAGATGCGCTTGAGGGAGCTCGACAGCGCGATGTCCTCCATCAGCTCGAGCGGCGGAAAACGACCGGCGCGCTCGAAGGCGTCGCGGCGGACGAAGATCGCCTGGTCGCCGGTGGCGATGCCGGTCGCGCGCGAGCGCAGGTTCATGAAAAAAGCGATCACGGGAAGCAGGCGGCTCTCGCCGTCGATGCGAGCATCGAACCGTCCCCATGCCCTGCCGCTCGCCGCAAGCCCATGCAGGATTCGCGCGTCGGCGTTTTCAGGCAGGCGGGTGTCGGCGTGAAGGAAGAGGAGGACCGCGCCGCGCGCGAGCGCCGCCGCGGCGTTCATCTGGCCCGCGCGCCCGCGCGGGGCCGAAACGACGCGGTCGGCGGCGCCCCGCGCGAGCTCCGGAGTGCCGTCGCCCGAGCCGCCGTCGACGACGATCACCTCGTGGCCCTGCTCGCGCAGCGGCGCGAGCGCCGCAAGCGCCGCCGCGATTCCCTCCGCTTCGTTCAAGGTCGGCACGATGATCGAGATTCGGGGCGCGGGCTCGATCGGACTCTTCATCCGCGCCTCCAGGCGTGGAACTTCTCCGCCCACCGGAGCAGTCCTTGCGGGGCGTGCGCCCTTTTCCAGTTTCCCGCAGCGTACTTGCTGGCCTCGGACAGCGTCGGGTAAATGTGGATGGTGCCGAGTATCTTGTTCAGGCCGATGCCGTGCTTCATCGCCATGATGAATTCGACGACGAGATCGGCCGCGTGTTCCGCGGCGATGGTCGCGCCCAGGATCCTGTCCCTGCCGGGCACGGTGAGGACTTTGACCACTCCTTTCGTCTCCCCGTCGGCAATCGCGCGGTCGAGGTCTTCGATGGCGTAATGGGTGACGTCGTAGGCGATGTTCTTCTCCGTTGCCTCGGTCTCGTTCAACCCCACGCGGGCGATCTCGGGATCGGTGAACGTCGCCCAGGGGATGACGGAGTAATCGGCGCGGAACTTCCTCACGCCGCCGAAGAGCGCGTTCACCGCCGCGTACCACGCCTGATGAGAGGCGGTATGCGTGAACTGATACGGACCGGCGACGTCGCCGCAGGCGTAGATGTTGGGATAGAGGGTCTGCAGGTATTCGTTGGTTTCGACGGTGCGCGCGCGGGTCAGGTCGATGCCGAGCTCTTCCAGGCCGTAGCCCGCGGTGTTCGCAACCCGCCCGACCGCGCACAGCAGCTCGTCGAAGGGAATGCGGATCTCTTTCCCGCCGTGCTCGCACACAAGGATCTTCTCGCCGCCTTCCCGCAAGACTCGCGTCGCCCTGTGGTCGACGCGGACCTCGATGCGCTCTTCTTGAAATTGCCGCGTCACCAAGGCGGAAATTTCCGGATCCTCGCGTGCGAGGATCCGGGGAAGCATCTCGACCTGCGTCACCCGGGAACCGAATCGCGCGAAGCACTGCGCCAGCTCGCAGCCGATCGGGCCGCCTCCGAGCACGACCAGCCGCGGCGGCAACGCCCTCAATTCCCATACCGAATCCGAGGTCAGGCAGCCGGCTTCCGCGAGTCCCGGGATCGGCGGCACGAAGGGCCACGCGCCCGCGGCGATGACGATCGCCCGGGTGGTGAGCGCGCGCACGCCCGTTTCGCTCTTCACCTCCACCGTCCAGGGTGAAGTGATTCTCGCCTCGCCCCGGACGCACTCGACGCCAAGCTTGGCGTAGCGCTCGGCCGAGTCGTGCGGCTCGACGGTTCTCACCACGCGCTGCACGCGCTCCATGACGTCGGCGAAATCGAACTCGACCTGCATCGCCTTCAGGCCGAACTCGCGGGCGCGTTTCGCCTGCGCGATGAGCCGCGCGGACTTGATCAGTGCCTTGGAGGGCACGCAGCCCGTGTTCAGGCAGTCCCCGCCCATTTTGTCTTTCTCGATCAGGGTCACTTTCGCCTTGACCGCGGCGGCGATGTACGCTGCGACGAGACCCGCGGAGCCCGCGCCGATCACCACGAGGTTGCGGTCGAATTTAGCCGGCTTCAGCCACCTCGCCAGCCGCCGGCGCGCCTTGAACGCTTCGACCGCGCGCTTGGCGATGAGCGGAAAGATGCCGAGCAGCGCGAGCGAGCCGATCAGCTCGGGCGAAAGCAAGCCTTTGAGCGAAGTGAGAGTCGCGAGCCGGGTGCCCGCGTTGACGTAGACGATCGTGGCCGGAAGCATGCCGATCTGGCTCACCCAGTAGAACGTCCAGGCCCTGATGGGCGTCACGCCCATCACGAGATTCACGACGACGTAGGGAAACGCGGGCACCAGCCGCAGGGCGAATAGATAGAACGCGCCTTCCTTCTCCAGGCCCGCGTCGATCGCGCGCAGCCTGTCGCCGAACCGGCTGCGCACAGACCCGCGGAAGAGGAAACGGGAGGAGAGAAAGGCGAGCGTCGCACCGGCGCTCGCGGCGAAGGAAACGATCAGCGTGCCCCACGCGAGTCCGAAGATCGCGCCGACGGCGAGCGACATGACCGCGGCGCCGGGCAGCGAAAGCGCGGTGACGGCCACGTAGATCAGGAAGAAGACCCCACCCGCGGCAAGCGGATCCGCCCGCCGGAATTCCTCGATCGCCGACTGCTGCGACCTGAAATATTCGAGACGGAGATAATGGCCGAGGTCGAGAGCGAAAAACGCCGCGATCAAACCCAGGAGCAGGACCGCGACGAGCAGCCGGCGACGCGACACGGTCCGCGCCGCTCTAGGCCGCGCGCGAGAGCGCGCCGTTCGAACCCGTCCGCAACGCCTGCTCCACGTCGTACCCGGGTCCGGAGGCGATGCGCTTGCGGTAAGAAACGGAGGCCGGCGAGCCGGCCGGCCAGACGCGGTCGAACCGGGCGAGCCACGCTTCGTGGTCGTAGCGCACGGGCACGGCTTCGACGACGATCGCGCCGAGCCGCGCGCCGTAGAGCGCCTCCATTGAAGGCACGCTCGCGATGCGCGTCGCGAGGCCGAAGCGCGCGTCGCGGAAATTCGGCATCCCGGCGGCGCCGTTATTGACGATGAGCGCCGTTCCGCGCGGCGTGGCGAAGTCCTGCATCACCGGCAGGCAGGTATGCGTGCAGGCGAACA